>DATLKS010000428.1:0-3039 GCA_035538255.1 Terriglobales bacterium | reverse complement strand
CTTCCCAACTCAGCGTAAGATTGCGATCAAACCATAACCGGATCTCTTCGAGAATGTGGGCGTCACACGATGCGGTTTGCCTCGCCCGGTTTTCGGGGGTTGAAGACTGGCTTGTCTGGGCGAGACGTTGCACTGCCTTTTTGATCCGGAGTTCACAGTCTTTGTCCAGGCTCGTAAACATGATTCCCATCCCCTGGCCGTCTGAGGTGCGCACTTCGCCCTGTGCCGGTATCTTCATGCCATACAGATGAAGGATCAACTGGACGCGCGCATGGCGCGGAAGGGGAAACTTCGTGGCCACATAACAGCCGCCCAGGCCGATGTTGTCGAGTCTTCCCGAAACGGGAGAGCTGCTCTGGTCGGTCCAGTATTGCACGCCACGATCGCAGTCGAAGCGGGCAGCCGCGCGGCGCTCCTCAGGATCATCTTCCACCTTCAGTTTGGGAGCGCGCCACTCGTCGACGTAGTTCCCGGCATCGATCTGGTCTTGTACAGCCGAAAACTTCTTCTCCGGTTCCAGACTTCGCAGTCCTATCTGGTCCTGGCGAATGGTGCCGGGTTCTCCGACCCACATCACCTCAAAGCGGACGCGGTCCCTCTGGTGCTCCAGCGTCAGCTCCTGCCCAACTTTCATTTCAAGAGCCTGCAAGCTGCTGATGCGCGCGCCCTTGGCGCTCAAATCAAGCGTACAGACAACATGACGAAAGCTCTTGCCGCGCGCGTCGGTCCCCGACACGCGCACCGGCAAGGCAAGGAAGCTTCTCTTCTCTGTGCGCCGCGACATCTCGGCTCGTAGTATGGGCCCGAACCAAAGGACATGTCAGGTTACCAACGTAACTCATGTTCTGGCATTGACAAGTCCCCGGCGTTTGCTGGAAGAAGCTCGCAAGTCTCGGGTTGCGTGGCGAAAGGATTTTGATGCGGTTTGTTAAGAATGAATGACCGGTTTAGGCGCCATGATCGGAGCTGACCCGGGATTCACGGTGCGCTATTTTCGCTCTTGCGGTAATAAAGGGCGCTTTCCACTGAAGCTGGGCCAGGCCGCGTAGAACCAATCGTCCGCTGGTCGGGCTCCGGCCGGCATTTTCTAAATGCCATTTCTACTTTGCATGACACTTGCTTGAAGCGGCCGCCAGCGCACGTGTGAGGAGCTCAGGCGATTTCATTCGTCGACACCATTGTTCGAAGCCTGGTCGAGGACCATTCCAGCGAAGATCCTCGACCATATCAAATACCGGCACATCGATCCTGAGAGTTGCGAGTGTGCGAAATAACAGTGCATCTTCCCACGCGCCGAAGAGCGACTCTGAGAGCGGACGGGCTTTGCGAATCGAAGGATGCCATTGTCGCCAATCCTTCGGAATATCTTCCAGATGCGGATATTGACCGAGAGTGACACCTGCCGCCTTTACGCCCCACCCAGAGACGCCGGGATATCCATCTGCACTGTCGCCGACCACGGCTAGATAGTCGGGTACCGATGTGGGCTTCACTCCAAACTTCTCGACGATGCCGACTTCATCGCGCACGATCTCACGACGGCGATCGAGCTGGACGACCCGCGTCCCTAGGACACACTGACCCAGATCTTTGTCTGGAGTACAAATAATCACTTTGTCCACTGCGCTATTCTGCGCTGCCTTGGCTGCCGCAGAAGCCAGTGCGTCATCGGCTTCAAATTCGACCATAGGCCACACCAGCACTCCCATTGCGTCGAGCGCCTCTTCTAGAATGGGAAATTGCGATAGCAGCTCCGGTGGTACGCCCTCGCTAGTCTTGTATCCGGGATAAAGATTGTTGCGAAAAGATTCCACGATGTGATCTGTCGCTACCCCGATGTGAGTGGCACCGCCCTCGATCATCGACAAAATGGAAGCTAAGACCCCACGCACTGCCCCAATCTCCTGCCCCTTTGCATCCACTGCACTGGGCACAGCGAAAAAGTACCGGAACAGCTCATATGTTCCATCTACAAGATAAATATCCATGAAATCTGCTCGCGCTGGAGCTGATGCTACACGAAGCGGTCACCACTAGAGCAATAAGCCCCGCCACAGCCTGGTGCTGCGCGGGGCTTCTCAGTATTCTTCATTGATCAGCGGTGCTTAATGAACGCGCCGGTGTGCAGCTCGGCAATGGCTTGACGAAGCTGTTCTTGGGTGTTCATCACGATCGGACCATACCACGCGACCGGCTCCTCGATCGGCTTGCCCGAAACCAGGAGGAAGCGAATTCCCTCCGGACCAGCTTGGACGCTGATCTCATCGCCGCGATCGAAGAGCACCAGTGAGTGATTGCTGGCGTCGTACTTCGCCGGCGCATTGGGATCGACGGCCGATTCGGTCAAAACCGCGCGCGGATCCGACGCATCGCGGAACGTTCCCGAGCCGGCAAAAACATAGGCAAAGGCATTGCGCGTGGTCTCGATCTTGAGCCGCTTCCGCTGCCCGGGAGGAACTGAGACATCGACGTAGCTCGGATCAGCGGCAACACCTTCAACTGGTCCCTTCTTGCCCCAGAACTCGCCGCAGATCACGCGCACCGTGGTGCCATCGTCGTCGGTGACCTCGGGGATAGCGGCCGACGGAATGTCCTGGTAGCGGGGATCGGTCATCTTCAGCGATGAGGGCAGATTCGCCCATAACTGAAAGCCGTGCATGCGGCCGTGAGTGTCGCCCTTTGGCATCTCCTGATGGAGAATGCCGCTGCCCGCGGTCATCCACTGCACGTCGCCTGCAGTCATTTTGCCCTTATTGCCCAGGCTATCTCCGTGCTCGACTGAACCGGCCAGCACGTAGGTGATGGTCTCGATGCCGCGATGTGGATGCCATGGAAAGCCGGCCTGATAGTCTGCAGGATTCTCGTTGCGAAAGTCGTCCAGCAGCAGGAATGGGTCGAACTCCTTGGTTTGGCCGAAGCCAAAGGCCCGCTGCAGCTTTACTCCAGCCCCTTCGACAGTGGATTTGGTGTGGATGATTTCTTTTACTGCACGGAGCGACATGACTCCTCGCTTTCTGCGCCCGATTCTTCCCTTTTACG
>DATLKS010000427.1:0-1856 GCA_035538255.1 Terriglobales bacterium | reverse complement strand
ATTCGGCCTGAGTTCGGCAAGCGCTTCCCTCAAAATTCGCGATCTTTCCTGGCGCAAGCAGTCCTGTTCGGGGTTCGGCGCCAGGTCTGTGACGGCATCTCTAAACGGCATGTCGTCCGATTCAGAATGCTCATCGATGGAGACTTCCACTTTCCGCGCCTTCTTACGAAGCTTCATAAGCGCCACATTGATCGCAATGCGCGAAAGCCAGGTGGAGAACCGGGCGCCGCCCTTGAAATCGTGCAGGTGAACAAATGCGAGCTGGAACGCTTCCTGCACGACGTCTTCGGCGTCTTCGTGGTTTCGCATAATGCGTTGCGCGAGGTGAAAGATCCTCCGCTTGTAGCGGCTGAAGAGCTCGCCGAAGGCGATGGACTCCCCGCTCTTTGCCGCAGCCAGGAGCCGCGCATCGGCGCCCTGCCCGGCTTCCATCTCCGGACTCCACTGTTCGCTCTGGGGGGCGGCTGCCTCAAATGTCTGGAGTGACATCGATGTTCACCTTTCTGTTCCAGTTTTTGTGGATCGAAATGCCCTGTGACGCTGGTATCGGGCACTTCCTTGTCTCACCACGGATAAAGGCACCCTGCGTACCAAAACCGAGTCGGGCTGCATCACCGCAAGTGGTTGATTAGGAAGGAGAATCCGAAAGCAGGACCAAATGTCTGTGTCGGAGTGTCGGACACGACAGACCTCCCTCTGACACTTGTGCTGACACCGGCAGCGACGAAAGGTAGGGTATCAGGGAGGGATGGACGCAAGATTGGTCACTTCGTACCGCCGCGTTCCCCGCATGCGGTCTTGCGGCCGCATGCGAAGACGGATTGTTGGAAGGCTCACCGGCGGTGGCAAGGACCAGGTCAGGGGCACCTGGCCCCTCCCGGCCTCTCTTAAGCCTTCGGCGGATTCGGTGGAAAGTGCTGGAACATCTTCTCTACACCTTTGTCGAGGTTCTTTGTGTTCTTGGTCGGATTATTGGAGAGCGTATCGCTCGACGAGCCTCGCCAGACCAATTTCTCCGCCTTTGCATCGAAGAGATTCACCAGTAAGGTCCCCACTTTGTAGGTGTCCTCGGTCGTCGTTGCGTATCCGAATCCGCCGCCGAAACGCCGGCCTCCTCCAAAGCCGTTATAGAACGTATTCTCGACTTGCTGGTTCTTCGTTATTTCGACGGCATCGACCTCGAGGTCGCCGCCCGACGGAACTTCCGTCAGACCTTTTGCCGCCAGGGTGCTGTTCACCGCACTCTTGATTCGATCGACCATCAACGGATCTTTCGTTCGCACTTCTTTCCAGGAAAATGTTTTGTACTTGTGAAAGTCCGCACTGTGATCGTAATCGGTCTTGATTTCTCGAGCGAATGAGACGCATGCCAGAAGAAGCATGAGTCCCACTGATGTTGCAATTTTTGATTGAACCTTCATATTTCCTCCTCGCACTTCCTGATTTTGTTGCTTTACTAAATTCGTTGACCTCGTCCTCCGACAGCACTTCGGAAACTCGTTGCGTTTGTTGACCAGCGAGCGCTGCATGGCGGACGGCTAATCACATGGCCGCTTCGGCATGCGGGCGTGACAGCCCGAGTCTGCGCATCTTGCCCATCAGGGTGGTGCGCTTCATGCCCAGACGGGCGGCGGCGCCTCTCGGACCTCCGACCACCCAGCGCGTCTCGCGAAGAATTTTCAGAATGTGACTGGACTCCACCTGTTTCAGCGTAGTCGGGGGTGCCCCGGTCTCGACCGACGATTTCAAATCCTCAAGCGGCGCGCGTAGAACTGGCCCCTCCGTCAAAATCATGGCGCGCTCGATGAAGTTCTGAAGCTCGCGAATGTTTCCGGGCCAGTCATACTCGATCAGTT
>DATLKS010000426.1:0-3327 GCA_035538255.1 Terriglobales bacterium | reverse complement strand
ATTCTGGATGCGAACATTGAGCTACGTTCCAAGTTTGCTCCTGCGCCGTAGAAGCTCCTTCGCGAAACTAATCTGGCAACGGTATTCCAACCGAAAAGCTGACATCCACGGCCGCCGGACATATAGCGAGCAATCTTCCCTGATGTGACCCTGTTACTCCCGGAGTCTACCGCCATCACCGCGCCGAGGCTCGAATCCCGAATGTCATCTGGGGAGCGCGGCAGGATTCCCGGTTGCAATGTCACGAACAGTCTGAGTCGTTGTGGGCATGAAAGATCTCCTTCGATTTGTCACTCTAGCTCAGGCTTGAGTTTAAGAACTTGACGTATTTGTGTCAAGTTTCATGCGGCGAGTTTGCTGTTGGAGATCCAAGCCTGCACCTTGTTTTCGAAAATGTCGAACGCGCGCTTCAGTGGCGTCTCGATGGCCCGGTGTCCGGGCAGTCCGAATGCCAAGCCTGGGCGCAGGATGCGAGTGTAAGTGCGGGTGCAGAACAGGGCTGTACGGAGCCCCGTCATGGTAACTCGATAGCGGTGCGTGTTTGGCACGCGTTCAATGAGGCCATGCAGCCGGAGTCGCCGTAGCTGGTATGTCATCGCGCCCTGGCTGATCTGGTTCTCTGCTCGTCCTGTGAGAGCCGCCCATTGACGGCGCAGGTCCGCGTGGCGAAAATCACCGGTCTGAACTCGAAACAAGACCAGCGCGTGCCAAAGTGCCTGGACCTTGGGATCGGCGAAGCGCAGCGCCGAAGCCCGCTGTCCATTCACTTCCACCGGACTATTCAAAGCCCGGAAGGTCTCTTCGGCCAGGATGCAATCATGGCTGACCCGCTCCACATCGAGCAGCCTCCGGTTGGCCTGGAATCCAATCTGCCGCAGCTTGGGCAGGTTGTGCAGACGCTTGCCGATGCGGAAGTCCCGGGTATTGTTGATGGTCGTTTCGGTGCGCAGTGCGCGGCCTTCTTTGTGATATTGCTTTATCCGGGTGTTCTTGTAGTAGACGTTGATCGACGGCGTCACACCTTCGGTCACGATCCGAGTTCGAAAGCGGCCGGGTGTGGTGCGGTTGATCTTGCGGTCAAAGATCAGTTGCACTTCGTCCGGTCGTCCCAGATCCAGGTTCTCCCGAATCACCTCTTCAAAAAACATGCGTCCATGCACTGGCCGGTCCAGCACCTGGGTCAAGGAAAACTCGGCCTGCAGAATGGAGATTGCGTATCGATATCCGGCTTTGCGGTCGGCCGCCAGGAACGGATGCGGTAAGCGGCGCAGCCATTTTCGCAGCAGGGCATCGATCTTCTCTGCCGACAGTTGCTCGCAAATCGACTGCAGTCGCTGAGGGTTGGCACAACTCAGCACCCCATTATCCAGAGCTTGGAAGCCGATTCCCTTGCGCGCCAGTTGGCGCTTCGCATATTCATGGCCGTTGATGCACAGTCTCCCGTTGTAAGGAAAGTACGAACAGAACTTCAAAAAGAACGGTCCGAAATCCCGGTCCACCGCGTAGATGTAATAGTGGTTCACCATCGCGGTGCTCTTCACGATCCAGGGATAACTCTGGCCGCTCTGCGGATTGCGGCGTTTCTCCGTCCGGAACACCGCGGTTTTCTCCTGGGCCTTGCCGATGAAGACGATCCCTTCCTCCGCAGTGAACTTCTTCAGCTGCTCTGCCATCACATCGTCTTTCCGCTGTCCCTTGCGAAACTGCACCAGTTCGATCCCCTCTTCCTCGATGAATCGCTCCCACCGGCTCAGATAGGCTTGCGTCATACGGCTCATTAACACCGAGGAGGCCCACATCTGTTGCCGATGTATCCGGAAGAACTGCACTATTCCGCACGCCCACTGAAGTTGCGGCACGTAGACGTTCAGGTACATCCGGTCGATCCCTTCCACCTCCAGGACCACGTGTTCCCCCAGCACCTCAGCCACGTTTTGTGCTATTTTCATGACGGCTCCGTTCTCTCGGTTTTGCCCTGCGAAGGGCCCTTGGACCGTTCATCGGTCCCTTTGAGGCTGTATAACAGACCTCGTCATGAACCGGCCAACGGAGCCACTACTCTACATGTCTTGGCGGTCTGAGGCGAAGCCTCGTTAGAAGTTGATCCGCCCCGCCAGCTGCAGAGTGCGCGGCCCAGCGCTTCCACTGATCTGCCCGAATTGCGCATTCACCTGCGTGCTTGTGCCGTTGACCATCACCGGCCCATTGATTGTGTTCACGGTTTGTCCGCCGGTAAACGCGCTGAACTTCGCCGCGTTGTTCACAGCATCGAATTCGGGACTGTTGAGCGTGTTGTAGGTTTCCAGCCGCAACTGCACCTGGTACCGCTCATGGACGGTGAAGTTCTTAAACAGCGCGGTATCGAAGTTGGCGTGCCCTGGCGTCACGAGGGGCTGCATCCGCGAGACGCCGTTCGAATAGACCTGCTGGCCGGTAGTGATGTTGTACGCGCCGGTAGTTGGTCTCTGGACGGCGCTCGTATTGAAGTACTGCGCCCAGCGATGAGGCGCACCCTCGATCGGATCGCCGGCGAGCACGATGCGCGCCCCATCACCCCCGCCAGTCGTATTGACGCTATCCACGGTGGAGTAGCTTATACTCGTCGGGTTTCCGCTGATATAGGACGCGATGCCGGACAGCTGCCAGCCGTCGAGGATTGCCTTGGCGGC
This sequence comes from Terriglobales bacterium, assembly GCA_035538255.1. Taxonomy (GTDB): domain Bacteria; phylum Acidobacteriota; class Terriglobia; order Terriglobales; family Acidobacteriaceae; genus Gp1-AA112. The sequence goes on along the minus strand of DATLKS010000426.1, from coordinate 658 downwards.
AAAGTTGCTCCATGCGCCTCTGACTTTGGGGAAATCGTACAGGTAATTCACCACCAAATTGTTGCGATGATCCTCGTTCGCAGGGCCGTAGTTCCACACACGCAGCGGCTGGTAAGTAGCAACGCCCGAGTCGTACTCGTCGGCAAAGTCCATGTACCTGGACCACGTATAGGCCAGCCCGAACTCGAGGCTGTTCGCGTAACGGCGGGTCACCTGCACCTGCAACGAGTTGTAATTCGAATCGAATCCCGTGGTCCGGTAGGTGAGCGCGTTGTATCCCGGATACGGGCGGAAGAAGTTATCCGGCAGAACTGAGTAAGTCTTGCAAGTACCGCCCGAACCAAGCGACGAGCAGTACTGGTTCTGCGGCAGGAACTCGGCTCCGTAAGGAACTTCGTTGATATTGGTTTGTCCGGTCAGATGCCGCGTCGTATTTCCTACGTAACCCACGCTCAGCACCGTACCAAAGCCCACAGCCTGCTGGATCTCGAGTCCCGCGCCGTAGATCTTTGGCTCCTGGGGCTGCTCCTGGAACGCGCTGCCAAAGCTCGGCGGACCGATGAGTCCTCCCGCCGTGGTGAACCCATTCACGCTGCCGTAGTACTGCGTGGGCACGAATTCGATCGGCGGGTTGTGCGTCATGTCACCTTCCTGTCCC
>DATLKS010000425.1:0-2171 GCA_035538255.1 Terriglobales bacterium | reverse complement strand
GTTTCCGACGCGCAGGTCGCTTCGGAGTCGATAAAATCCTGACGATACTCTGTCGGGCTAACTCTACAAACATCACGAAAGACCTGCGCAAAGTGCTGCTGGGTCTTGAAGCCACAGGCCACGGCCACGTCCAATACTCGCGCATCGGGAGCACGCAACATCGCTTTAGCACGCTCAAGCCTTTGGCGCAGAACAAATTGATGCGGGGTCTCGCCCGTTGACTTGCGAAACATCCGCGCGAAATGAGCTGTGCTCAATCCCTACCGATTGCGCCATCTCGTCGAGACTCAAGTCGTCTTCCATCTTCGCATGGACCAACTCTTTAATCCTTCGCAAGCGCACTGAGCCCAGTCCGCCTCGGTATATCTGCACAGGACGGTGCCTTATTGCATGACCATTGACCAGCGCTACGGCCATCGCCTGTTCGACAGAATCCAGAAACAGCCGCCCGCTCGGAAAGCCAGCAACCATCTCCGCACGAGCGGCCGCAACCAGCGCACTCAGGCGGGAGTCACCAAACTTGCGTCAAGGGCGCAGTTCTACCTCGCCGTACGCTCCGTCAGAGCTGGCCATCAGGGCCGCATCGGAAATACCGAGCTGCAGATGCGGTACGTTCATGAGCCCAACCCACTCTCCCTCATGACGACGGCACAGTGTTAAGTCGCCTGCCGAGTAGTTGAACTTTTCCAGCGCCGAACGCTTTGAGCCCCACTCAATTGAGCCGAGCCCCAACATCATTGCGAAAGCCTGATCATGCCGCACCCAATGACGCGGTTCTGTGTCAAGGTCGGGCGGAAAGAGTTCAATTCTCATTCTTCTTGCTCCATGCCTTTGTGTTGTGAACAAAATCGCACGCACCGAAACGACTCACTTAGACCCTGGTATCGGCGATGAAATCGTCTGATCCTGTTTTCCATCTGCTTTCTCCTGTTAGCGGATCAATGCAATCACTTTTGCGCGTTCTCTAGCTGACGATGTGCGCTCCAACTTTGGACGGCACCGCCAATCTCACCGATTTCCTTCACCAGCGTGTCGAGTAGCGCGCGCACATTCCTGCACCGCGACAGGTTGGCACTCTGTCCCGCCCAAAGAGGAAGCAATTCCGATCTCCCTGCCTTCTCGGCTGGAATTGATAAGTACCGCACGAGCGCGCGTTGAAGTGGGTAAGGCAGGATCTCTATATCCTTCTGGTTGAGTTCGTCGAGCAGGCGGTTCTTTATGCCGCGACCAAGTCTTCCTGTGAACCCGCGAGTAAGAGCAGTCTGCTTAGCTTGACCGTTGAGGAGCACCATACGATGAAGCGTGTTCGCTCCCGACTCCTCGCACGCGAGAAAAACGGTTCCCATCTGCACGCCTTCGGCTCCGAGAGCGAAGGCCGCCACAATTCCGCGCGCGTCTCCAATTCCGCCTGCGGCGACGACCGGGATCCTCACGGCATCGACAACCTGCGGCACCAGTGCTATCGCTCCCGTCAGAGAATCTTCGGACGATTGCAAAAAGGAGCCGCGATGGCCGCCTGCCTCAAAGCCAGAGGCCGCAATCACGTCCACGCCCGCTTGCTCCAAGGAAATCGCTTCGTCCGCGGTGGTGGCCGTTCCAATCAGTGCGATTCCCCGCCGGCGGAACTCATCCAGAGTCTGTTTGGAGGGAATGCCATAAATAAAGCTGAAAGCGGAGATCCCTTCGTCCAGGAGAACCTGTACCTGATCTTCGAAACGAATCGGTTCGTACGGGCGGTGGGAAGGCTTATCTCCTCCAACGCTTTCGATATGTTTTGCCAGCGGAGCGAGACTTCGATGGAATGCCTCTTCCGTTGAGGTGAAAGCTCCTTCGTCTTCCATTGAGACCCAAAGGTTCATCGCAAATGGCTTTGGCGTAAGGCCCTTGATCTCACGAATGACATTGCGGATCGCCTCCGGCTTGAGGCCATGAGCTCCGAACGATCCGAGCCCCCCGTAGTTCGATACGGCTGCCGTGAGCCACTGCGAAGACAAGCCTCCGAGCGGGCCTTGAATGATCGGGTATTGCAATCCCAAACGCGAGGTCAGTCGATTTTCCGTCCACGCTTTTGCGCCCACTCGATTTGCCATAGTGGTACCCTCAGCTGTTTTGCGAATAGGCGGAAGCTTAGCTCCCGCCTAATTCAGTTGTTGACTTCGAACGTTACTTCT
>DATLKS010000424.1:0-4811 GCA_035538255.1 Terriglobales bacterium | reverse complement strand
TTTACTGTGGTCAACTATCAGTGGACGCGAAACAGCACGGACACCATTCAATCTGCTCTGATGCCTGACGCGGCAGAGCGCAGGGGAGTCTTTCCCAATTCGATTCTTGATCCGCTCACCGGCGCTCCATTTCCCGGGAATACGATTCCGCAGAACCGCATCAGTCCGCAGGCGCAAGCATTGCTGAACTTTTATCCTCTTCCTAACTCTCCGGGAACAACGCGCTACAACTATCAGATTCCGATCGTCAGTCATCTTCACCAGGACGCTTTGCAGTCGCGCTTCGACAAGACGCTCAATCAGAAGGATCAGGTTTACGGCCGCTTCGCCTTTCAAAGCTCGCGCTCGGATTCTCCCAATGTGTTTGGGTTCCTCGACACGACCGATCAGCTCGGAATCAACACGGCCGTGAATTGGTCGCATCGCTTCCATCAAAGATCGTTTCTAAATCTCGGATATCAGTTCAGCCGCTTCTCGAATCGTGTTACGCCATTCTTCCAGAATCGGGAAAACGTCTCCGGAAACGCCGGGATCTCGGGAAACAATCAGGCTCCGATCAACTGGGGCCCGCCTACTCTGAATTTCTCCAGCGGAGTTTCGAGCCTATCCGATTCTCAGAGTTCCTTGGATCGAAATGAGACGAACGGGGTTTCGTTTTCGATGCTCCTGAACCGTGGGTCGCACAACGTTATTTTCGGAAGCGACTTCCGCCGGCAGGAGTTCAACTATCTTTCACAGCAGGATCCACGAGGCACATTCATCTTCACCGGAGCGGCCACGGGTTCGGACTTTGCCGACTTTCTGCTGGGCATTCCCGACGCGAGTTCCATAGCCTTCGGCAATGCCGACAAATATCTCCGTGAATCGGTCTACGACACTTATGCGACCGACGACTGGCGGATCAGCTCCGCGCTGACTGCCAACTTAGGCGTGCGCTGGGAGTATGGCGCTCCCATTACGGAACTGCTTAACCGCCTGGTGAATCTGGACGTAGTTCCCGGATTCGCCGCGGTTGCTCCCGTTTTGGCAAGCAATCGGGTAGGTCCGCTGACTGGACATGAGTATCCCAGTTCCCTCGTGCAACCGGACAAAGGCGGTATCGAACCGCGGCTGGGCATGGCCTGGCGGCCGATTCCCAATTCGTCGATGGTCATTCACGCGGGTTACGGGTTGTACCGCGACGCTTCGGTGTACCAGACGATTGCGCTGCAAATGGCGCAGCAGCCTCCGTTGTCGAAAACTTTGAGCGTGCAAAACAGCGCGTCCGATCCGCTCACATTGGCCAATGGATTCAAGGCCTCACCTTCGATCACACCCAACACCTTTGCCATCGACCCGAATTTCCGCGTCGGATACGCGCAGAACTGGCTGCTCAGCGTGCAACGCGATCTGCCGGGCTCGCTGCAGATGAAGGCCACGTATCTTGGCATCAAGGGAACACGTGGCGAGCAGGAGTTTCTTCCTAATACATTCCCGATTGGGGGCGCGAATCCATGCCCGAGGTGTCCTGCCGGATTTCAATACCTCACCTCGAATGGCAATTCAACCCGTGAGGCCGGTCAACTGCAGTTGCGGCGCAGATTACACAACGGCTTTACCGCGTTGCTGCAGTACACCTACTCAAAGTCGATCGACGACGACGCGGCTCTCGGAGGCCAGGGAGCTTCCACGACAACCACGATCACCGCGCAGAACTCACCTGCCAGTACAACAGTGATGTCAACTGGAACGGCATCTCCGAATCTTGCGGTGGCGCAGAATTGGGTTGATCTGAAAGCGGAACGCGGACTCTCTACTTTCGACCAGCGTCATCTTCTCAATCTGCAGATGCAGTACACCACGGGCATGGGACTCAAAGGTGGAACGCTCCTGAGCGGATGGCAAGGCGCGCTCTTGAAAGGTTGGACGGTCGCTACGCAGATCAACGCCGGCAGCGGCTTGCCCCAGACTCCCATTTATTTCGCCACCGTTCCCGGAACGGGAGTGACTGGGACCATTCGCCCGGACTACACCGGCGCGCCAGTCTATGCGGCTCCGTCAGGACTCTTCCTGAACCCGGCAGCCTTCGTCACTCCTGCGCCAGGCCGGTGGGGAAATGCGCGGCGCAACTCAATCATTGGTCCTTCGCAATTCAGCGTCAACGCTTCGCTGGGACGCACATTTCGCATGAACGACCGCCTGAATCTCGATCTACGCGTCGACTCCACCAATGCCCTGAACCATGTGAATTTCACCGCCTGGAATACCGTCATCAACGGAGCGCAGTTTGGAGTGCCCGCCGCGGCCAATCCCATGCGCAGCATGCAGACCAGCCTGCGAATGAGGTTCTGAGCTATGCGAAGCCTGATCATCACGTTCCTTATTGGCACGCTCGCAGCAGCAGCGCAGCAGGTCGGACAAAACGCGCCGTCGCCCAGCAGCACGCTTACGTTCAGTGCGGGCACGCGCCTGGTAGTCGAAACGGTTGCCGTAACCGACAAAAAGGGAAATCCCATTGCGGGCCTGACAGCGAAAGACTTCAGCGTCACCGAGAACGGTGTGCCGCAAACCATCCGCGTATTCGACTACCAGAAGCTGCCGGACACGCGCATCCAGCCTGCAAGCCGCTCGGAGCCCGAACATATTCACATCTACGACAAGCTGGGCCGCACGCAGATTTCGCCGGAAGCCCGCGGAAGCACAAAGTACAAAGATCATCGGCTGCTGGCGCTTTATTTCGACTTGACCTCGATGCCGCCTGCCGATCAACTGCGTTCGCTGGCCGCGGCCGAGAAATTTGTCCGGACGCAGATGACATCGTCAGATCTGATCGCCATCCTGCGCTACTCCGGCGCCTCGGTCGACGTGCTGCAGGACTTCAGCGACGATCGCGACCGGCTGCTCAGCATCCTTCAAACCATGATTGTCGGAGAAGGCCAGGGACTGGACGAATCCACGCTCGACGCCAGCACTCCCGACACCGGCGCGGCGTTTGGTCAGGACGACAGCGAGTTCAACATCTTCAATACCGACCGTCAGCTTTCCGCGCTGCAGACCGCCGCCACCATGTTGGGCCAGCTCAGCGAGAAGAAGTCGCTCATCTACTTCGCCAGCGGACTGCGGCTCAATGGTCTGAACAATCAGGCACAACTGCAAGCCACCATCAATTCTGCGATTCGCTCCGGCGTCTCATTTTGGGCCGTCGATGCCCGAGGCCTGGTCGCAGAGGCTCCTCTGGGCGACGCCACCCGAGGATCGCCCGGCAATGTCGGGATGTACTCCGGCTCAGCAGCCCTGGCCCTCACCAGCAACTTCCAGCAATCGCAGGACACGCTCTATGCGCTCGCCAGCGACACCGGCGGCAAGGCTCTGCTCGACAACAACGATCTGGCGCAGGCAATCCTGCGGGCGGAGCAGTCGGTGTCGAGTTATTACATCATCGGCTACTACACCAGCAATACCGCGCAGGACGGCAAATTCCGCCGCATCAAGATTTCGTTGAACACGGAGCTCGCTGCGAATCTGGACTACCGTCAGGGATACTTTGCCGATAAGACCTTCAACAAATTCACCGTCGCGGACAAAGAGCGGCAGCTGGAAGACGCGCTCATGCTCCCCGATCCCGTTACGGAACTCACGATTGCCATGGAGATCGATTACTTCCAGTTGAATCGCGCCGAGTACTTCGTTCCCATGGTGGTAAAGATTCCCGGCCGCGAACTGGCGCTGGCCAAGCGCGGGGGCGCCGAGCACACGCTCATCGACTTCATCGGTGAGATCAAGGACAGCTACGGCACCACCATCACCAATGTCCGCGACAAGGTCAGCATCAAGCTGAGCGACACCACAGCCGCTGAGTTAGCGAGACGCCCGATCGAATACGACACCGGATTTACCATTCTTCCCGGCAAGTACACCATCAAGTTTCTAGCCCGCGACGATGAGACCGGCAGAATCGGAACCTATCAGACGACATTCGTTGTCCCAAATCTGAACAAGGAAGAGAAGCGCCTTCCCATCAGCTCGGTCGTGCTGAGCAGTCAGCGCGTTGACCTCAAAGACGCTCTCTACAACGCAGCCAAGAATAATAAAGACCGACAGGAGCTGTCGAATCCCCTGGTCCAAAATGGACAGAAGCTGATCCCCAGCGTTACCCGCGTCTTCCGCAAAAGCCGCGGCATGTACGTCTACGTCCAAGCCTACGAACCCGGGGCGCCCACCTCCCAGCCGCTAGTCGCGTTCGTAAGCCTCTATCGCGGACAGAGCAAAGCCTTCGAAACCCCACCAGTCGAAGTAGCGCAAAGCCTGAACAACCGTCTAAAAACCATGCCGCTGCAATTCAGCATCGTCCTCAACAATCTGCCGCCCGGCAAATACGATTGTCAGGTAAGCGTGCTCGATCCCAGCGGCCAGAAGGCAGCATTCTGGCAAGCGCCGATCGTTCTTGTGCCGTGAGATATCTCAGCTACCAGCTATTGCCCCACGGCGATACCGGTCACGATTTAAAGATATCAACCGCGGTCGCCCTGCATTTTGTCTCCCCCCAGGCGCACCGCTCCCGAGGTTAGCCCCGCCGCTGACGTTCATTTTTGGGAGTATGCATTGCCGTCTTGCCTTCAAGCTTTTTAGGCGTTGTTTTTTTCCATGTTCTTGAGGAGTTCTAGTTCAAGGCCATGATATATATCATGGCCTTGATTATCATGGCCAAGCGTGTTATCATGGCCATGTTAAATGCCAAAACAGCCACAAGCCAAAGAGCGCTATCGTGAGCAATTTGCCGAATTTCTGCGAGATGCAGGTTGGCGGGTCGAATCGTATCCTGAAGCTCCACC
>DATLKS010000423.1:0-2162 GCA_035538255.1 Terriglobales bacterium | reverse complement strand
ACATTATCGTTCCGCCGAGCTGGTATTTGGTTGGTCATTCTACCGGCAGGGTACAAGTGGAGGCGCTTCGTCCGCCGATGAATTTCTGGATGCAGCTCTCACTTGGTTCGGCGATTCAGGCCCGCGGCTTGGAACCGCTTGGGAGAAGGGTGAACGATTGGCGAAGTTGATCGCTCATCGTCGCACATTGTTGGTGCTGGACGGCCTGGAGCCACTCCAAAATCCGCCAGGACCACAAGAAGGACGGCTCCGTGAGCTTTCCCTCCAAGCGCTTTTGCGCGATCTCGCCGCCTTCAATACCGGGCTTTGTATCATCACCACTCGGATGCCGGTCGCCGATATCGCAGATCACGAGCGCGGCTCCGCCTTGCGTCGCGAGCTAGAACAATTGTCGAGTGACGCCGGCGCCAATTTGCTGGGCGCGCTGGGCGTTAAGGGCCACGAGGCGGAGTTGCGAAGCGCCAGCGACGAATTCAGGGGCCACTGCCTTGCTCTTACCCTATTAGGCAGCTATTTGACCGATGCTTATGGTGGAGACATTCGTTCCCGCCGAGAAGTCTCCGAGCGGCTTGCTGACGATGTGCGCCAAGGGGTTCATGCCCGAAAGGTAATGGAGTCTTACCAGGCCTGGTTCGGTGAAGGTCCGGAACTGTCTCTTCTGCGAATGTTAGGTCTCTTCGATCGCCCGGTCGACGAAAAGACGCTTAGAGTTCTGCTGAAACCGCCCGCTATCCGAGGTCTAACTGAATCACTGACTGATCTGAGCCCGACCGACTGGCGAATGATTCTTGGCAGATTGAGAAGAGCTAGACTTCTCACTGCCGCACAACCCTGGACATCTCGATACGCATCCTCTGGTTCGCGAGTATTTTGGTGAACAGCTTCGAAGTCAACGAACCGAAGCTTGGAAGGAATGCAATGCGCGGCTCTATGATTATTATCGAACGCTCGTGCCGCAGCTACCGGATAATCTCAAGGAGATGGAACCTCTTTTCTTAGCCGTCAGCTGCGGCTGCGATGCCGGTTTATTCCGCGAAGCATTGCATGAGGTTTACCTTCCGCGAATTCAGAGGGGGGATGCCTCTTTTGCAGTGAAGGCGCTTGGCGCCGGAGGCACATTACTCGCGGTATTGGCCCATTTCTTCGAGCGTGGACGCTGGGGTGTTTTCGCTGGAGCGGACGTCGATGAGCAGCGTCTCAGCGCGGAAGATCAGCTCTTGATCCTCATGCAGGCCGGACATCATCTGATAGCTACGAGAGGCTTCGCTGCACGAGAGGCGCAAATTTGTTACGAGCGCGTTGAGTCTTTGTGTCATTCGTTGCATCGCCCCCTTATTCCTTATCCGGCGCTGCTAGAGCAATGGCGATATTCCCTGGTTACAGACAAGCTGAGTGAGACAATGCGCATTGCTCATCGAATTTACTCATTGGCGCAAAAGCAAAACGACCCTGCCTTAATGATAGGAGCGTGCCGCGCCGTAGCGGGCACGCTGTACTTCCAGGGCGATTTCGAGACTACGCGACAGTATGCCGTACGCGGTGTTGAGATTTGGCGCTCAGGACAGGTTTCGAGCGACCCTAGTGAGGTTGCGTTGAACCCCGTGGCCTGCCTTTATTACAAAGCTCTATCCGAATGGCACATCGGAGACGTTGCGCTGTCAAAACTGACAATGGAAGAAGCTATCTCACTAGCCACTGAGCTGAATGACATGCAGGCATTGGTCTTGGCCCTCTATTGGGCCGCGTTTCTTGCCCACTGCGAACGTAATCCGGCTGAAGTGGAACGTTTTGCCTCAAATATGATTGAGCTGTCGACGCGTCAGAATTTCACAACCTGGCTGCCACATGCCGACGTTCTCCGCGGCTGGGCGCGCGGCACTTCCGGTCATACTGCCGAGGGCATCCCCTGGATTGAGGATGGTTTAAGGAACACGCTGGCAACCGGAGTAATGCTGACGGTGCCGTTCTTGCTAGCACTAAAGGCCGAAATTTTACACTTAGCGGATCGGACAGTTGAAGCGCTGGAGACCATACGACAGGCGGATGAATTGGTTGAACGATTTGAGAATCGTTATTGGTCTGCCGAACTACATCGGTTTCGCGCTCTGTTTCTCGCCGCTCTGGCTACCGAGGAGGCCCAGGTCGGGGCTTCATTCCAAGAA
>DATLKS010000422.1:0-8277 GCA_035538255.1 Terriglobales bacterium | reverse complement strand
GGCTCGTCAGAGTAATACGCGAGTTCCTCGATTGCGCTTTCCAGATCGACACTTGTGTTCAGATCGAATTCAGTGTGATCGGTCCCGTAATGCCGGCTCACCCGCTGGATATGTTTGCTCTCGTCTCCAGAGCTTCCCTTGAAAGTGATGGAAAACGTCTTTAGCGGCTTCGAGGAAGTTGCCGCAGCGTAGTGCAGGACAGTAGAAGAATCGAGTCCGCCGCTAAGCCAAATTCCGACCTTCGTATCAGCGATGAGTTGCTCTCGCACCGCGCCCGCGAGCAGGTAATCGAGTTCTTCGCACGCGTCCTCGATGGCCTTCGGTGCCGCAACATTGTTGTCAGTAATGACGAAGTCTGAAACGCGCGCCACTCCGCAATGCCATTCGAGTATCTGGCCGGGCATGAGCTTCACGATACCCTCCACGAGCGTGAAAGGTCCGGGCACGTAATTGACGCTCAGGAATGCTTCAAGAGCTTTGAGGCAGATATATCGAGACGTTTTCGGATGAGCGAAGATGCATTTCAGCTCCGATCCGAAAAATATCTCGCCCTTATGCAGGGAATAATAAAGAGGTTTGATTCCCATTCGGTCACGCACCAGAACCAATCGGCGGCGCGACTGCGTCCAGATAGCGATAGCAAACATGCCTCGGAATCGGGAGAAGCAGGAATCTCCCCAATGCAGATAGGCGTTTAGAACGACTTCAGTGTCGCAATGCGTTCGGAAATGAAATCCTGCGTGTTTGAGCTCCGAGCGGAGTTCCTGATGATTAAAAATCTCTCCGTTAAAGACCACCACGACATCGCCATCAGGACTCTTGAGCGGCTGGTCTCCGGCTTGGAGATCAAGAATTCGGAGCCGCGTCGCCCCGAGCGATACCTGAGCAGAGATGAATTGTCCTTGGCTGTCTGGACCGCGATGAGCGATCGACTCCAGAGCTGATGTCAGAACTCCGGCAGGAAGACGTTTACTTACGTGTGTAAATCCCGCGATTCCGCACATTTGATCTTGGTTTTTCTCCAGCGTGCGGGCTGATCTCCTCCTATTACTTCTGCCCGTACGTGTTGCACCCCGTAATTCTTAGTTCACGGCTCGTGTACCTGAACGGGGGAACCGCATGGGGTCTTCAAAATGACACACCGCCAGCTAATCGTAAAGGAATGTTAAGTAACCTTTCTCGAAGTGAAGCAGTTACCTGATTGATTTCGCACGTCTTAGTAGACGAAACCGAAGGAACCCAAGTTTCAACTATGCCTTTTTACAGGATGAATGAGGCTAAAACCGAGCAGCACACTGAAGAATACCACTTTGGTGGCAACTGGCTGAGGATGAAAGGATGCTCCCGTCAAGGCAGCTCTGCCGGTGAGACTACCGCCCTGATCATTCCAAGTCGGCTGCGATGCTTTGCGAGGTGGGCAGAGTGGTTTCATTCCCGACGCGATCAAAGCGGTAGCCCACTCCGCGAACTGTTTTTAAATAGACGGGACGCTCAGGATCAGGCTCAATCTTTTCCCGCAATCGGCGCACAAAGACGTCGATTGACCGCAGAGTCACAAAATGGGAATCACGCCAAACGGCATCGAGCAGTTGATCGCGAGTGAAGACACGACCAGCATGCGAGGCCAGATACTCAAGAAGCCGATATTCAGTAGGCGTCGTCGTAACTGGATCGCCCTTGACGGAAATACTCATCGCCTCGCCGTTGATCTCCAGCTCTCCTACGCGGATCACGGCCGGTTTTTCGGGACGTTGTGTGCGGCGGAGCACGGCGCGTATGCGAGCCACCAGTTCGCGCGGGCTGAAGGGCTTTACGATGTAATCGTCAGCGCCTAGTTCGAGGCCGGCCACACGATCCGCCTCCTCACCCTTCGCAGTGAGAAATACGACAGGAGTCATCTCGAGCTTGTGGTTCTGCCGAATGCGTCGACACACATCAAGGCCGTTCTCGCCCGGCAGCATAATATCTAAAAGGAACAGCGCCGGGCCCACTCGCGCAGCCTGCTCAAGCATGCCGCTGGACGCGGGAAATCCCGCAGTTTCGAAATTCGCCTGCTTGAGGTGATGCTGGATCAGCTTGAGGATGTCGGGATCGTCTTCAAGCACGAAGACCACGGGCCGCTTGGTCGGGGGCTTCAGGACTGCAGAGTGCCTTTCGGTGGGCGTCATTGTGCTCACATCCACTTCAATGTTCCCTTCGCTCGCAGGCAAGCATGGCTGCGCAGCATCACACCCTTGCTTGTATCCGACAGATGTGAAGGCGCAATAAACGTACGATTACAGCCGTTTGAAGATTTTGTGAAAAGAAGATGAAGGTTGGATGGGTCAGATTCGGCCGAATGACAAAATACAGAAGCCTCCTCGCGGAGGCCATTATTGGAAAGCGATTAGCCTTTTTAGCCCTGCGCGTGCATACGGGCAAAACCTTTCACGGCAATCGAAGAGTGCGCAACAGGATTTCTCAATTCTGACCACAGCAAGGCCAAGTGGTCGGCGCACAGATGTACATCCTTCAAGTCATCGTGGACTACCTGTAGATCTACCGAGTAACGGGCGCGGTGACTGCATCCGAGATTCTTACCGGAGATTCGGGCGCACTCACAGCAATGCATTTGATCTTGCTGAGTCATAGTCCGACCTTTGATCCTTAATTTTGACGTTGGCCAACACATTCTACCTGTCCACGCACGTTTCGCCATTTATGCAATGAAGTTCTGCGCGATGTTCGAGTAGCCCGTCTCCTGAAACTAAAAGGGTTACTATAGTTGCTGCCCTACCTACGGGCGGCAAAATTCACGAAATATTAACCAAGAACAGTGCACAAAACACCCCATTTCGAGGCGTTTTGCGGAATAGCTGCGGCTAGAATACGCCTGTGAAGCGCACGATTTTTGTCGTTGAAGATGATCCCGATATTTCCCGGCTCGTCAAGCATCACCTCGAAGCTGCGGGAATTGCCGCGCGGGTCTTCTCAAATTCCAAGGGCGTGATCGCCGATGCCATGCGCCAACATCCTTCTGCGTTTCTGCTGGACATCATGATTCCAGGCGAAGACGGGATGGAACTTTGTCGGCATATTCGCGCGAGCGGCCAATTGGCGCGCATTCCGATTATTTTTTTGACTGCGAAAACCGAGGAATCCGATCGTCTCGCGGGATTCGATCTGGGAGCCGACGACTACATCACTAAGCCGTTCAGCCCGCGTGAGCTGGTGGCGCGCGTGAAGGCCGTGCTGCGCCGCTTCGAGCCGCCGCTTACAGTACAAAAAATACGCATGGGAGAGCTGGAGATCGACTCTGGCGCCATGAGCGTGGAAGTGGCTGGAAAACCCGTCACCACTACAGCAACCGAGTTCCGACTGCTTGAGTATTTTGCCTCGCGCCCAGGTCGCGTATTCACGCGCGAGCAACTACTTGACGCCGTGTGGCGTGACACCAGCTATGTCACGCTGAGGTCAGTCGATGTTTACGTCCGGCGGATTCGCGAAAAGATCGAAAACGATGCCGAGAATCCGCGCTTCCTACGCACCGTGCGCGGTGTTGGATACCGTTTTGAGGCACCCAAGTGAAGAGCAGTGTTTTCTTCAAACTGTTGGGGGCTTTCCTGCTGGTAATCCTGGCAGTCACGGTGATTCTGGATCTGGAAATCCGGGAGCAATGGAAGAAATCGCTACGCTCCGAACTCGAAGAGTCACTTCAGCAGGAGACGCGACAGTTCGCGCTTCGCGTCGATAACGACTCTGCGCATTCTCCTGTCCAGATTGCAAACGAAACGGCTGCCGCTACCGCGGCGCGCGCGACGATAATCGATCGCACCGGCAAGGTGCTGGCTGATTCTGAGGCAGATCCTGCGACGATGGAAAACCACGCGCATCGTCCCGAGTTCGCTGCAGCTCTGAACGGCAATCCCGGCGAGGCGAGTCGTACGAGCAAGACTCTGGGAATTGATTTTCTCTATACCGCCAGTCCGACTCAAAATGGCGCCGTGCGCCTGGCCTATCCACTGGCGGCTATCCACGGGAACTCTGTCGAAATTGAACGCTCGCTGTTTCGCGGATCGCTGTTCGCGTTCTTAATCGCCGTCATTCTAGCGGCGGCGGCGGCCGAACTGATCTCTCGACGGCTGCAGCGCATCGTCAACTTCGCGGAGCGAGTTGCCGCCGGAAATCTTTCTGCCCGCATTGATGTTGAGAGCACCGACGAGATCGCACGCGTCGCCATGGCTCTAAACACCACTGCTGAGAGACTGGAACAGAGCTTCGCCGAGGTGGAAAGCAGCCGACAGCAGCTCGAAGCAGTGCTGAACAGCATGCAGGCTCCAGTAATTGCGGTCAATCAGGACGAGCGCATCGAGTGGGTCAACGGCGCTATGAACCGCTTGCTGCCGAATCGCGTGCGCCTGCACGCGCCGTTGCTTGAAACGCTTCGCGAACCTGACCTGCTTTTCTCTGTCCGTGAAACCATCAAGACAAGGCATATCCACACCACGCGCGCACGCGTTCTCCCCGGCAGAACTTACGAAGCGACGATCGCTCCGATGCTGGCGCACAGCGCAGTTGTTCTCCTCCACGACCTTACCGAAGTGGAACGAGTCGAAAAGACGCGGCGGGATTTCATCGCCAACGTGTCGCATGAGTTGCGAACTCCGCTCACCTCCATTCAGGGTTATGCCGAAACACTGCTCGATTTGGAGCCGTCCGAAGGTGGCGCGCACGAGTTCCTCGAGATCATTCGCAAGAATGCGCTACGCATGTCACGCCTCACCGAAGACTTGCTCACCTTGGCGCGTGTCGAGTCGGGCGAACAGCGTTTTCGAATTCAGCAAACGCCCGCATCGCAGCTCATCCGCGAAGCCCAGCAGTACTTCGCCGAGATGGCCCATCTTCAAGGCAGCGAGCTTTCCATCGAGCTGAAGCAAGACGCGATGGTAGGGGCCGACCCGGAAGCGGTGCATCAGGTCTTCTCGAATTTAATTTCAAACGCGGTGAAGTACTGTCCGCCTGGGACGCCAATCGTGATTGGAGCTCATCAGCGCGAGGATGAGATGGAGTTCTTCGTCCGTGACTCCGGACCGGGGATCGCATCCGAGCATCTCTCGAGACTGTTCCAACGTTTCTATCGCGTGGACAAAGCGCGCTCGCGAGAGTCCGGCGGCACTGGGTTGGGATTAGCGATTGTAAAGCACATTGTCATGGCACACGGCGGATCGGTTAGAGTGGAAAGCGAACTCAATCACGGCTCAAGCTTTTTCTTCACTCTTCCTAAGGCTCAATCCCGAGTCGTTTCGGCTGAAACAACCGAACCCCACCCAATAAGATCCTGAATCGGGAGCTGCTTCTTAAGAAAAGCAACTGCTCGGAGCGGATTTGCTGCTCAAGCAAAGCATAGCTCTGCCCTTTCATTGCAAATTTACCCCTCTGTAACCATTCTGTAACAAGCTCTGCAGAGCATTAAAGACAAAGCATTGAGAGACAAACAGGAGGAGCTACGCGCGTGATTCGAGGTCTGAAGTGGACACTTTCGGTCCTGGCGCTGTTGGCCGGCTCAGTAACCGCTCAAACACAGATCAACGGAGCGGGAGCGACGTTCCCTAATCCGATTTATTCCAAGTGGTTCAGTGAGTATCACAAGCTGCATCCGGATGTGCAGATCAACTATCAACCGATCGGCAGTGGCGGCGGCATTCAGCAGGTCAGTGTCGGCACAGTGGATTTTGGTGCAAGTGACGTCGGCATGACCGATGCGCAGTTAAAGGCGGCTAAGACCCCGATCCAGCTCATCCCGACGGTGATGGGTTCTGTGGTTCCCGCTTACAACATTCCAGGCGTGAAGGAAGACCTGAAATTCACTCCGGATGTTCTAGCCAACATTTTTCTCGGCAAGATCACGAACTGGAATGATCCCGCCATTCAGAAGATCAATCCCGATGTAAAGCTACCGAACCAGACTATTAACGTAGTTCACCGTTCTGACGGCAGCGGCACGACCGGCGTGTTCACCGACTATCTATCGAAGGTCAGTCCCGAGTGGAAGAGCACGGTTGGCAGCGGGACCTCGGTTAAATGGCCGGTCGGTATCGGCGGCAAAGGCAACGAAGGCGTTGCCGGCACGATTCGCAGCGTCGATGGCGCGATCGGATATGTTGAGTTGATCTATGCCCTGTCGAACAAAATCACTTTTGGCTCTGTGAAGAACAAAGCCGGTGTTTTCATGAAGGCCAATCTGGAGAACACCAGCGCAGCGGCCAACGGCGTGAAGATCCCAGACGACTATCGAGTATCGATCACGAACTCGCCCAACAAGGATGCGTATCCAATCGCGACTTTCACCTGGTTATTGATACCGAAGAAGTCATCCGATCCGAACAAAGGCAAAGTCATAAAAGACTTTCTGGCCTGGATGATTGACGATGGCCAAAAGATGGTGGAGCAACTCGACTATGCTCCTCTCCCAACTGAGCTACAGGCGAGAGTAAAGAAGACGATCAGCACGCTCCCGCTCTAAAGCACCTGAGATATATCGCACTTCCGCAGTAAAGTTCGTAAGTGAGTCCCGCCCACAGGCGGGACTTATTTTTTCCCAGGCTGCTGAATAGGCGAAGGGGCGCTCGATCTGGCACAGACTCGCTACAGCTTGGACTGCCGCGGATCGTTGAACTCAGTCTGGCACAGCTCCAGCAAACGGATGCCCAATCCGGAGCACAAATGCTAAGCATGAATATTCGTCGCTGCTGTCAGCGCGAATTATCAAGTAGGAAAGTAGGAATGCCGCCATCATTGGCGTGGCTGAGGACGAATCTGCAGGTTCAGAAGTTCGGTTCCGCGCAGCACTTTGACTTCGGCAACCTGGTCAGAAGCTGCTTCGGTGAGCATGCGGTGAAGGTCATCGACTCCCGAAATATCACGCGCACCAAAGCGCACAATTACATCTCTCTCCCGAACTCCAGCGGAGTCTGCCGGCGAATGAGGTTCGACCGAAATCACCATGGCGCCCGTACTTACAGGGAGAGAATAGTGGCGCACCACGCGAGGATGGATAGGCAGGTCCTGTGCGGCGACGCCGATGTAGCTCCGCTGAATTTTCCCGTTTCGAATCAGACGGACAGCGATGAACTGAGCAGTATCAGCTCCAATGGCAAAACAAATACCCTGCGCGCCCATGATTGTGGCCGTGTTGACTCCGATCACTTCGCCTCGCGAGTTCACCAACGGCCCTCCGGAGTTGCCGGGATTCAACGCCGCATCGGTTTGAATAACATTGTCGATCAAGCGTCCGGTGCGCGAGCGCATGCTGCGGCCTAAAGCACTGACGACTCCAGCAGTCACCGTGTGTTGAAATCCAAGAGGATTACCTATGGCAATTGCCATCTGTCCAACCGAGAGCGGCCGACGGCTTCCAAGCGCAGCAAACGGAAGCTGACCAGCAACATCGACACGGAGAACTGCAAGATCCGAGTCCGGATCATCGCCGATGAGGGTGGCGCGACAGGTCTGCGCGTCGGGAAACGTAACGACAATTTCGCTCGCGCCGTGAACTACATGGCTGTTGGTGAGCACAAAACCGTCGGGCGTGAACACAAATCCCGAGCCGCTACCGCCGATCTCGCGGTCAGGCTGAGAATTGCGTGAGGCGCGCTGCTGCCGAACGGCAATATGTACGACCGCAGGACCAACTTTTTCGACCGCCGAAGTCACCGCACGCGAGTAGGCGTCGAGTAAGTCAGCGTCTTCCAAGTGGACGGGATGCGAATCAAGTGGAGGCTGAGCAGGAGAAAGAGAATCGAGAAACACGAACTCCGGCATGGCCATGTAGATGCTCGCCATAAGAATTGGATTCAGCCGCGTAGCGATCTAGCATGTCGCGGTCAACGAGGAGTCATTCCGAAAGCACTGTGTAGTAGCTTTCGCCGGCACAGCCTCGGCAGAGAATTCGGCCGTCCCGCACAGCCTCGCGATGGAAGCTGACGCCTTCGCCGCATTCCGCGCAGACGATTCGCTCGCCTTTGTAGCCTGGCAGGTCTTCTGGAGAGACGTCGACGCGAACATGCTGAAACTCAAACAAATCTTCGTCGGGCATCTCGCGGTAGGCGAGCATCTGCTGCTGATTCTTGTTATCGATCTCAGGATGCATGCGCCGGGCCGCGGCTTTCGAGGATTCTTTCGCGCTTACGCGAACGGCTCGTCTCGATTTGAGATCAACGAAAGTTGCGGCCATCTTTCCCCAATCGAGAAACTTTAGAGCGCGCTTCCCCAGCCTGCAGCCAGTAACCACTCCGATAG
>DATLKS010000421.1:0-11888 GCA_035538255.1 Terriglobales bacterium | reverse complement strand
GCAAGCGCCCGCGCTGATTGCTAGCGCGTCAACCGTGCCGAAGCTCATCGTGTAATCCGGGGGTGCTCCGCCGTTCGCAATTGCGCAAGCGGATGCCGAGGCACCCTTGGTCAAAGTGAGCTGTACCGCGTCTACAATCGTGGCTGATATCTGAAGCGTGGGCGAGACGGTGTTCGTATTTGTCGCACTGGTTGCAGCAAATGATGTCGAAGCCATCGTCAACAGCGTCGCCAGAATGGCCAGTGATTTGCGTTTCATAACTGTGGGTTCTCCTCGTTTGGTAATCCCTGCTGCCACTCGACGCCTCTGTCGCGTGGGTTAGGGGAATTTTTCAGCTTTTGCAGCTACCACTTGGTCACCGCTTCACAGGAATTAGCTGACAAACCGTTTTAGTCCAGCCACCTTCCATCCGCGGCACGCACTTCGGTCCGATTTGGGAACTGATTAGGTTCCGAAAGGGCTCTGTACTTCGGGTGCGTTGGCTGAACATTAAGACTCTCTAATAAATGGGTCAATGTAACGGGCGGGTACGCACCGGTAATATCCACCTTCGTGGGAAGAGCAAGACTGAGCAAGGACCTGGCGCTTCAGGTCAGCAGATTTAGCCCTAAGCATCTGAAGCTAAGGATGTTGCTGGGACTCTGGCCTGCAACGGAACGGGTAGGCAGCGAAGAAGACGCGGCTCGGCTAAGCGAAACTACTGGTAACCAAGGTTACCCTCAGAGCTAATGTTTGCCGACCAAGTGATGAGATGGATTCTAAGAAGCTGGTTGGAGATTGAGGACCAAAATGACACGACCCATTGCGGGGATTTCACCGCAACGGGTCGCCGGTATGCTGTTGGGATTGGCTTGAGGCGGTCACTCTATGTGAATGGCCTCTGCAAACCTTCAATTATCTAGCGGAGTTCGCCAGGTCTTTAGAGCTGAACGCCCTAAACCTCAGCCACCTCACGTTTATTACTACTACCATCAGAACTTTTCATATATGTTGGATCGCCCTCCTTTCCCGTGTAAATAAAGAATAATCGGCGGATAACTGCAAAGTCAACAGGCGGAATCGACGTGCTAAACGCGATTGACTCACAAAACGACCAACACGGATGTACGGATCTTCACGGATTCCTGAAGAGCTGAAGACAGAAATCGCCGCAACCTCGATACCGAAATTTGCTGCTTGCAACTTCCGCCCTCAACAGGGCGTAATAGCAGCATGCCTGCTATCGTCAAATCTTCATAATGCCCACTCAAAACCTAAGCAAAGGCGCTGAAATCAGGGTTCAGGGACTCTCGCGCATCTACCACATGGGTGAATCAGAGATTCGGGCGGTGAACAACATCTCATTTTCCATCGACGCAGGCGAGTTCGTTGCCCTGCTGGGGACTTCCGGTTCTGGGAAGTCTTCCCTCCTGAACCTGATCGCCGGACTCGATACTCCAACAACCGGTTCTGTTGCTGTTGCCGGACGCGATCTCGCGCGCATGTCGCGTGATGAGCTGGCTCGCTATCGGCGGAGCACTGTGGGGATGGTGTTTCAAGCTTTCAATCTGGTGCCGGCGATGACTGTGCTGGAAAATGTGGAACTCCCGATGCGCTTTGCCGAGGTCCCGCGCGAGCATCGCATGGATCGCGCCCGGACTGCGCTGGAACGGGTTGGTCTGGGACATCGGCTCAGCCACCGTCCCTCAGAACTATCAGGCGGCGAGCAGCAGCGAGCCTCGCTGGCGCGCGCGCTGGTGAACTCGCCATCGCTGTTGCTCGCCGATGAGCCCACGGGAAATCTCGACAGCCGCACCGGAGCCGAGATCATGGAGCTGATCCACAGAATTAACACGGAAGGAACGACGGTTCTCATGGTCACGCACGAGCGTCCGCTGGCGGAACGATACGCCTCACGATTCATCTTTCTGCGCGATGGCAAGCTGGTCGAAGATCCCTCCGAGGTGACGGCGTGAAGGCCGGAGACCTGGCCGAACTCGCCGCTCGTAATCTGCGCGAATCGGTGCTGCGCAATTCGCTTACGACAGTGGGCATTTCCGTAGGCGTAGCATCGCTCGTGGCGATGTTGTCGCTCGGCATTGGCCTACAGCATCTGGCAGCATCGCGCCTTGCCAAATCGGGACTGTTTGACAGCATCTACGTCACCTCCGGACGGCGCATGCAAGGACCGAATGGGCGCCGGGAAAATCGCAAGGGACCGCCTCCACCTCTCGATGAGCCTGCTCGACAGAAGATGGCGAAAGTCGCGGGCGTCGCTGAGGTGTATCCAGATGTCCGCTTTCCCGCGGAATTACGCTGGACCTCTGCAAGCTCCGGCCAGCAGAGTTCGACAGCAAACAGCGTCGCGCCGCCTGTAAAGTCTACATCCGATCCACAACCAGCCAGCGATGGCTCCGGCGGCCGCGAATATCAACTCATCAGCGGCCTGCCGATGTCAGCCCGGCAACTTGAGACCTTCGACAGCATGAAGGGCAAATACTTCTCTGCCCCTGATGCGGCCGAGATCATCCTGCAAAGCGACGAAGCGAAGGCTCTCAGCGACAAACCTGACGACCTCATCGGAAAAGAGATCATCCTGCGTTATGCATCGCGCCACTTGCTTAAGGACAGCGACGCGGCCACATCAGCCGCATCGGAGTTTGGCGCAGCCAGCGAGCTGAGCGTCTACGCAGTGACACCAAGCGAAGCCAAACTCAAAATCGTTGGCCTGGTTGAATCCAAAGCCGACGCAGGCATTCGGGGTGCAGGCAGCGCGGGAGCTTATGTTCCTGTCAATCTTGCTCTGAAGCTCGCACCGATGCAGATGACGCAGGTTCGCCTCGCCGGAGATCGCGATCCTTTGGCCAACAACTATGCGGCTCTCATCGTGCGCGCCAACCGGTCGAGCCAGGTAGAAGGCATCGAGAACCAGATCAAGCAGCAGGGATACAACACATTTTCCTTGCTCGACGCGACGCGCAATTTGCGAAAGTTCTTTGCCATTCTTGATCTATTCCTCGGCATCTTCGGCAGCCTCGCACTCGCAGTAGCTTCACTGGGAATCATCAATACGCTGGTAATGTCGATTCTCGAACGCCGCCGCGAAATCGGGATTATGAAAGCCATTGGCGCCAGCGACGGTGATGTGCAAAAACTCTTTTTCGCCGAGGCTGGAGCCATGGGAATTTTTGGAGGCACGCTCGGAGTGCTTCTCGGGTGGACGATAGGGCGCATCATCAATGCGGGCACACGGCTCTATATGCAGCGTCAACAGCAGTTCACGCCAGACGATGTGTGGCTGGTGCCGCTATGGCTGGTGCTTGGTGCTGTCGGCTTCTCGTTAATTGTCAGCCTGCTCGCAGGTCTCTACCCTGCGGCGCGGGCAGCGCGGCTCGATCCCGTGCAGGCTTTACGATACGACTGATGGTTGAAAACCTTCTCACCACGGAGCCACGGAGACCACGCAGAAACTGAAAAAGCATTGGCGGATGAGCGATAAACACATTCTTCTTTCGATGCTGGGCGGTTTCCTGTTTTGCGGCATCGCTGTTCTGGCGGAGGTACGCTAGGCACGTTCGCACGATTCGATTCAGGCGACGATGGTATCGACCTTATCTTGCTTGGAGGCGTCGTAGTTGCCGGTATCGTAGGCTTCATCGTCACGGCGCGAGTGCTGCGCAAACGGTTCGAAGCCGAAAACTGAAAGGAATCTTTCCTCCGTGCCTCCGTGGTGAAATAGGCCTTTGAAAGGTTGAATAACCCGCAGCATTCTGCGAAACTCAGACATGGAAGCCCAACCCATCGTCATCCTCTACTTTGGTTCGCAGTACACGCAGCTCATTGCGCGACGGATCCGTGAGCAGCGCGTCTTTTCTGTCGTGCTTCCCTGCACCGCTGCGCTGGAGGAGATCAACAGTTATCGGCCTCTCGGCATCATTCTTTCAGGCGGCCCATGCTCGGTTTATGATGACGATGCACCTTCAGTCGATGATCGCGTACTCACATTAGGAATTCCTGTTCTGGGAATCTGCTACGGATTGCACTTTATCACGCACAAGCTTGGCGGAAAGGTGTTGCCTGGACCAAAGCGCGAGTATGGACACGCACAGGTGACGGTACTCGAGACCGAATCCTCCCTTTTTCGAAATCTGCCTTCGTCGCTGTCAGTATGGATGTCGCATGGCGACGAAGCTCGGGAATTGCCGGCCGGGTTCCGCGTGGTAGCGAAGTCGGCAAACGCCCTGGCCGCTATGGAGAATCTGCAGCGCAAGACCTGGGCCGTACAGTTTCATCCTGAGGTTCATCACACCAAGCTTGGCACAGACCTTTTGCGCAATTTTGTCTTCGACATCTGCGGTGCCGAGCCGAACTGGACGCCGCAGCGCTTTATCGACGAAACCATAGCTTCGATCAAAACGACGGTAGGCGACGGTCACGCGATCTGCGCGCTCTCCGGCGGTGTGGATTCTTCTGTTGCTGCCGTCCTCGTGCATCGCGCCGTCGCCGACCGCCTTACGTGCGTGTTTGTGAATAACGGTGTGCTGCGAAAAGATGAGTTCAACAAGGTACAGAACAATCTCCGCGATCGACTTGGCTTAAATCTGATTGCCGTCGACGCCAGCGAGCGTTTTCTCTCCAAGTTGAGCGGAGTCACCGATCCAGAGAAGAAACGAAAGATCATCGGCAACGAGTTCATCGCCGTGTTCGATGACGAGGCGGAAAAGCTCATCAGACGGCATCAGCAGGCGAAAAGCTCCAATGGGAAAGGCGCCACCAAAGCCGAGTTCCTGGTGCAAGGCACGCTGTATCCCGATGTGATCGAATCGCGCTCTGTGCGCGGACCTTCGCAGACGATCAAGACGCACCACAACGTTGGCGGCTTGCCGGAGAAGATGAATCTGAAGCTGATCGAGCCGTTGAAGGATCTCTTTAAAGATGAAGTGAGGCGCATCGGCCGCGATCTTGGAATGCCTGAAGAAATTCTGCAGCGCCAGCCCTTTCCCGGTCCGGGACTGGCCGTGCGGATCCTTGGCGAAGTAACGCCTGAACGGGTAAAACTAATTCAGGACGCCGACGACATCGTGGTTTCGGAGATCAAAGCCGCCGGCCTCTACAACCAGATCTGGCAATCATTCGCCGTACTGCTACCAGTGATGTCGGTCGGAGTGATGGGCGATTACAGGACATACGCCTACACCTGCGCGATTCGTGCGGTCCATTCCGAAGATGGAATGACCGCCGACTGGGTTCCTCTTCCCTACGAAGTGCTCCGCACAATTTCCAGCCGGATCGTGAATGAAGTTCGCGGCATCAATCGCGTCGTGTACGACATTACGTCGAAGCCTCCCGGGACGATTGAGTGGGAATAGGTGGTAACGTGCATACGGCCACCCTCGGCCGGGTGTTGATGTTCATTTCTCGGGCTCTGATTCTGAATAGTCCACCAAATACCCGGCCGAGGGCGGAGGTATCCAAGTAAGAAAACTCAGCTTTGCTACCATTCTCACGAATGTCCCACACCGGTGAAAACGTAGTCCGCATTGAGGCGGAAGCTCTGCAGGCACTGGCCACTCGCTTGGCCGGTCCTATGAAGACCGACTTCGAACGCGCGGTGGATCTCCTTCAACGGTGCACCGCGCGCGTTGTGGTTACCGGAATGGGAAAGAGCGGGATCATCGCCCAGAAGATCGCGGCGACTTTAAGCTCGACTGGCACGCCATCATTATTCATGCATCCGGCAGAAGCCCTGCATGGCGATTTAGGCATGGTCGCTAGCGGCGACGTCATCGTCGCACTCTCCTCCAGCGGCGAAACCGAAGAACTGCTCAAGCTACTCGCCGCAATCAAGCGCGTTGGCGATGCGCTCATCTGCTTTACCTGTGACTTGAAGTCCACGCTCGCGCAGGCTTCCGACGTGTCTCTCGATTGCTCCGTACCGCGCGAAGGATGCAATCTCGGCCTGGCTCCTACAGCCAGCACTACCGCCATGCTTGCCCTCGGGGACGCCCTTGCCGTCGCGCTTTCAGAGAAGCGCGGATTCAAGGAAGAGGACTTTGCCGAACTTCATCCCGGCGGCAAGCTTGGGAAAAAGCTGATGCGCGTCTCCGAATTCATGCACGCCGGCGATGCCTTGCCTCGTGTCGCCCCGGACACCTCCATGCACGAGGTGATCTATGAGATGTCACGCAAGAAGCTCGGCATGACTACGGTTTCCCAAGACGGGAAGCTCCTGGGCGTAATCAGCGATGGCGACCTGCGGCGCCTTCTGGAACGGCAGGGCAAAGATGCCATGGACCTGAAAGCTGGTGAATGTATGACGCGAACTCCGGTAACGGTGCATCCATCTACATTCGCAATGACTGCTTTGAACCTCATGGAGCAGCGCAAGATCACGTCGCTGGTCGTGGTCGAAGACGATTCACGGCTGCTCGGTGTCGTGCACCTGCACGATCTGTGGGGGACTGAGTCAATCTGATGAGCTGGCTACTGGTTGCTAGCGGCTAGCGGCTGGCTGCTCAAGACTACTTCCAACCCTTGGGCCACTGGGCGACAAATGCAGGTAGATAAGGCATCGTGACTTTCGTCTTTGCCTCCGTGACCTTCGTGTTCGCTCCTGGTTTGCCAGCAGCCCGTAGCCAGCAGCTAGCAGCTTCTTCGCTACAATAAAACTCTTACTCACATGCATCGTTGGTCACAGCTCTTCATTCCCACTCTGCGCGAGGCGCCGGCTGACGCCGAGGTAGCGAGCCACAAGTTCCTCGTGCGCGCAGGATACATGCGCCAACTTGCCGCCGGCATTTATTCCTATCTTTTCTTAGGCCAGCGCTCGGTGAACAAGATCATCTCTATCGTGCGCGAGGAGATGGACAAGATAGGGCAGGAGTTCCTGCTTCCCGCGCTGCATCCGCGCGAGCTGTGGGAGAGCAGCGGACGCTGGTCCGTCATGGGCGACAACATGTTTCGTCTTAAAGACCGT
Source organism: Terriglobales bacterium (assembly GCA_035538255.1). GTDB lineage: Bacteria > Acidobacteriota > Terriglobia > Terriglobales > Acidobacteriaceae > Gp1-AA112. The sequence goes on along the minus strand of DATLKS010000421.1, from coordinate 4,933 downwards.
GGCGGGCGCGATCTTTGCCTCGGCATGACGCACGAAGAGGTCATGACCGAGATCGCGCGCAAGGAGCTTCGCAGCTATAAGCAGCTTCCCCAGATCTGGTACCAGATTCAAACCAAGTTCCGAGATGAACCTCGTCCTAAGTCGGGACTGTTGCGCGTGCGCCAGTTCATCATGAAGGATTCGTATTCCTTCGATATCGATGCCAATGGCCTCGATGTCTCCTACCGCAAGCACTACGACGCTTATACCGCGACGTTCACCCGCTGCGGCCTGAAGTTTGCGGTTGTGGAAGCGCACTCCGGCGCCATGGGCGGATCACAATCTCATGAGTTCATGGTGTACACCGATGCCGGCGAGGACATGGTCGCGAGCTGCCCCAAGTGCGGCTATGCGGCCAATCTTGAGAAGGCCACGTCAAAGCTGGAGCAGGTTGAGGATCTCAAAGCAACGGGCAACGGCTCTCCCGAATTGGTACACACACCGGGCAAGAAAACGATTGAGGAGGTCGCGCAATTTCTCGGAGTCTCGCCCAAGCAGAAGATCAAGACGCTCGCCCTGATCGGGACGTGGGATGAGAAAGGCGGGAAGCGGGTCGATCGCCCCGTCGCCGTATTCGTACGCGGTGACCACATGCTGAACGAAGCCAAGCTTCTTGCGGTGATCGGCGCCCGTGAAATACGCCCGATGCACGCCGAAGAGATTGAGGCCGCATTCAAATCGCCCGCGGGCTATCTTGGACCGATTGGCGTAAACAGCTTGCAGATCGTCGTCGATAAGGCTCTCGAAGGCCGCACCAACCTCGTTGCGGGAGCAAACAAAGAGGACTATCACCTGCGTAACGTAACCCCCGGACGCGATTTCGCGGTAAAAGGGTATGCAGACGTGCGCAACGTCGAAGCCGGGGAAGGTTGTCCCAACTGCGGTACACCGATGGTGGTCGCCAAGGCCGTAGAGATTGGGCACATCTTCAAGCTGGGTTACAAGTATTCAGAATCGATGGGAGCGCGCGTGCTCGATCAGGACGGCAAGGAAGTCGCTCCCATTATGGGCAGCTATGGTATTGGCATCGAGCGCATTCTCAGCTCCGCGATTGAGCAGAGCAACGATAAAGATGGCTTCTGGCTGCCTCGCAGCATCGCACCTTTTGATGTGGTGGTTACGTCAACAAACGTTGCCGATTCGGCCATTCGCAGTGCCGGAGAAGATCTGGCGGCGAAGCTCACGGCCGCTGGATTTGATGTCCTGCTCGACGATCGTGAAGATCGAGCTGGAGTGAAATTCAAAGATGCTGACTTGGTCGGAATCCCCTATCGCATCAATGTTGGCAAGAAAGTTTCCGAGGGCAAAGTTGAGCTGGTACAACGCTCGACACGTGAATCTGTCGATGCTAGCATGGCCGAAATTACTGAGAAATTGCGGCAAATCGCACAATAATTAAGGACTCGATGCAGAGGCTCAAAGCGCTATTTGGAATCTTGGTCGTAGTCGGATTCTTCTATTTTGCGTGGAAGCTACTGCCGCCTTACATCGAGGAATACCAGTTTCAAGAAGAGATTCAGAGCATCGCGCGCGACAATGAATATTCTCCGCTAGACGAGAACGGAATCCGCCAACAGGTTAAGCAAAAGATCACGGATATCGGCATTCCCGTTAATCCAGAGAGCGTGGTTGTGCAGAAGGGCAATTTTGATGTCATTATCGGTGTGAACTACACGGTCCATGTGGACGCGATTCATCCGTTTGATCTGACGTTTCATCCTGCCACCAAGAACGGACAAAAGATTGATCCACTCCCCGCGAACCGGACGCCTTAGAATATGGATGCCCGCTGCGTCTGTTTCACCACGACCGTGTACTCTTTGATACTCCTATCGTAGGCCGTTGCTCCTAAGTTTATGAAAACCAAGGGCCAGTGAGGTGGCAACAGATATGCGACCACCGCTGGCAAAGACGCGGGTCGGGGCGTGGATGACGCGCCAGCTTTCGTCTAATCTATTGAAGTAGCAGTTACTACATTGGCAATCAAACTGAAAATTCCACGCGGTCATGGGATCCATAAGAGGCTCTCGCACCCTGCGGTAAAAGCGTCCGTCGCCGGATTCATCATCATCTGCATGGCCCTGTTCGGGGTCTTCGCGTACTACTACGTCAAGTACCAGAGGATGGTCGATAAGCGACTGCACGGCCCCATTTTTGCGAACTCCGCGAAGATCTATGCGGCTCCTGAGACCGTCAGAGTAGGCGAGGCACTTACTGCGGGCGCGGTCACTGCGGAGCTGCGTCGCGCTGGGTACACAGAGGAGAGCGAACGCAACGGCTCTCGCGTAGGCACGTACAAGGAAGGCAGCGCCAACGTCGAGGTTCGTCCTGGTCCGGAGTCGTATCACACGCCGGAAGCAGCAACAATCCACTTTAACAATGGAAGCATCGACCGAATCAGTCAGCAAGGCGGGGCCACCCTCGACGCCTATGAGCTGGAACCGCAGTTAGTCACGGGACTGTTCGATCGCGAAAACCGCTCCAAGCGGCGTCTGATTACTTACGACGACATGCCTCCGGTCCTGGTGAATGCAATCCTCTCTATCGAGGACCGCCGTTTCTTCCAACACAATGGCGTGAATTACTACCGCCTCGCGGGAGCAGCTCTGAATGATCTCCGCGGTGGTCACAGGCAAGGCGGATCAACGCTCACCATGCAGCTTGCGCGCGGATTCTTCCTCACACCGCAGCAGACGCTTAAGCGCAAGCTGGAAGAGATGCTCATTGCTGTGGAGCTGGAGCAGCGTCTTTCGAAGAAACAGATTCTCGAGCTCTATGTGAATCAGGTGGACATGGGCCAGCGCGGCTCCTTCAGTATCAAAGGATTCGGCGAAGCATCGCAGGCCTATTTCGGGAAAGATATCGGGGACCTGAGCCTCCCTGAAGCTGCGCTTCTGGCCGGCATCGTAAATGGTCCGACCTACTTCTCTCCTTATCGCCATCCCGATCGCGCGATGGAACGCCGCAATCTCGTGCTGCAGGCGATGGTAGAGAACAATGTGATCACACAGGCCGAGGCTGATCGTGCAAAAGCTACTCCTCTGAAGCTTGCGCCGCCTAATGTCGAGGCCAGCGACGCTCCATATTTTGTCGACATGGTGCGCGAGTCGCTGCTCTCTCAGTACAAGGACAGCGACCTGAACGACAACGGCTATCGCATCTACACCAGCCTCGACCTGAATCTGCAACGAGCTGCGGCCGAGGCCATCGACATCGGATTGAAGCAGGTGGACGAACAGGTCCGCAAGCAGCGCACGAAAAAGGTAAGAGAGGGCAAAGGCAAGAACGCGAGACTTGTCACGACGGTGAAGCCCGGACCCGATGCCCAAGTCGCGCTGGTCTGCATTGATCCTCACACCGGAGCTGTGCTGGCACTCTCGGGAGGCCGCAATTATGGTTGGAGCCAGTTGAATCATGCGATGGCGAACCGTCCTACAGGATCGATCTTCAAGCCATTTGTGTTTGCCACCGCCATCAACACCGCGCTCACTGGATCGCAGCCGGCGTTCACTCCCGCCAGCATCATCGACGACGCACCGACGGTTTTCCAATACGAAGACAAGGTCTATACGCCGAAGAATTTCGAAGACAAATACTTCGGTCCGGTAAGCGCCAGTTTTGCCCTCGCCCATTCCCTGAACAACGCCACCATCAAGGTGGCGGAAGCCGTGGGCTACGACAAAGTCGTGGCGCTGGCTCGTGCTGCCGGTATCAAATCGGTCCGCGCCACTCCGGCAATGGCGATTGGCTCATACGACGCAACACCAATGGATATGGCCGGAGCGTACACCATCTTCGCGAATAACGGCACCCGGATCTCTCCCATTTTTGTCACCTCGATTCGCGATGCCAAAGGCGACATCATCCAGGACTTCCAAACTGATAGCCGCCAGGTGCTCGATCCCCGTGTTGCCTACGTCCTCACCAAAATGATGGAAGGGGTGCTGAACTACGGCACGGCAGCCGCAGTCCGCAGCCGCGACGGATTCACGGCTCCTGCCGCGGGCAAGACAGGCACCTCGCATGACGCCTGGTTCGCTGGCTATACAACGAATCTGCTCTGCATTGTTTGGGTCGGATACGACGACTATAGCGACCTCAAGCTGGAAGGTTCCCGCACCGCCGCTCCTATTTGGGCGCAGTTCATGAAGCGGGCAATTGCCCTTCCGCAGTACAAAGACGGCGTAAAGCCCTTCACGCCGCCGCCAGGTGTGGTCGAAGTAAATCTCGACAAGATCACGAACTACATCGCCACTCCGGTTTGTCCCAGTGTCTACCAGGCGGCGTTCATCGCCGGCACGGAGCCCAGTCAGACCTGCGAGATGACCGCAGGTGACCAGCGTAACTTCTTCCAGAAGCTCTTCGGCGTTGGTCCCAAACCTGCCGGCCCTGCTCCGGTGTCTAATCCTATGCAACCGCAGGCACAGCCCCCTGTTCCGGGCCAGCCCGGCCAGCCGGCTACTCAGGCCAGTACCAATACTGACGACGAAAGTAAGAAGAAAAAGGGATTTTTTGGGAAGATTTTTGGAGCCATAAAGGGGGATAATAAGGACCAAAATCCGCCGCAGAGTTCTCCGTCACCGCCTGCGCCAAGGTAGAACCCGCGACCGCACGACCCACGGAGGTCATTGTGATGTCACGTTCCTGGTTCGCGTTCTCGTTCGCACTCGCCACAGCCTGTTCGTTCGCGCAAACTGAAATCCCAAAAGCGAACGACACTTCGATTACCATGACAACGCCGACGCAGCTGCGGCGCATCGAGCCGCCGTCGCCGCAGGCAAGTGTTCCCGATTTGGAACAACGTGGCGACATCCTGCGCGCTGAGAAGTACTATGCCGATGCCATCGACTACTACGAGGCGGCCATTGCCAAGAGCGCTTCGCCTGCCCAGCTC
>DATLKS010000420.1:0-2295 GCA_035538255.1 Terriglobales bacterium | reverse complement strand
AAACCGTCGGCTCGTCCGGGTTCAACTCCGCCGCCTGCTGCAACAGAGGTACGGCAGCCTTGACACCGTTCAGCTTGAATTTCGCTTTTCCCAGATAATAAGCGGCAGCCCAGGAATCCGGCGTGACCTTGAGGGCCTGCTCCAGAAACGGCAGACTCTTCGCGTACTCCCCGCTTTGGACGTAGACTGCACCCAGAAAATACTGCGCCGTGTTGTCTTTCGGATCCTGCTGGATGGCCGCCTGCAGCTCTTTCTCGGCTTCATCGTTTCGTCGCACGCTGACGTAGACCTTGCCCAATTCGCGATGCGCACCTGGGAACTTAGCATCTGCCGCAAGCGCCTCCTTGTATTCCTGTTCGGCTTCCTCAAACCGGCCTGAATCGTAATAAGCCTGCCCCAGCAGGAAAGCGGCTTGCGCTTTTGTTGATGTCTGGGTCAGCAACTCGGCGAAGACCTGTTCGCCAGCTTCCGATTGTCCGCTTTTCGAGTAGGCCACACCCAGGAGGTACAGCGTGGCGGGATCAGGATTGCGATCGGCCAAGGGTTTCAATAGCTCGAGCGCCTTCGCCGGCTGACCGCTATAGACTAAGCATGTGGCCAACAGATTTGCTGACTGCGCATTCTCGGGATCGAGACGGTGCAGGCGCTGAAAGTATGGCTGCGCCCGAGTGTAGCTATCCTGCTTGAGATACGCGAGGCCGAGATTCAGGAGAATGCCACGCTCGTGCGGACTCAAGCTCAGCGCCTGCTTGTAGATTTCGATGGCGCGATCGTAGCGCAGGGTCCGCGAGTACACGACACCAAGGTTCCCCATCGCGCTGACGTTTCCTGGTTCGGCTTTCAGCACTTTGCGAAACCCTGATTCTGCACTTCGGTAATCGCCGGATGTGAGTGCGGCCTCAGCTTTTTCGAAGATCTGCTGCGTTGTCTGGCAGAGACTCTCTGTGCCCAGAAGCAGAAGCACGAGAACGAAGATCGAGGAGGGTTTCATACGGCAAGCTGGCTCTCGGTCAGGAACGCACATAACTTGCAATTCAGTCAAGACGGAAAAGCCGCGCCCAACCGGTTCGCTGGGCGCGGCTTTTAGAGGCTAGCTCAGAAATAAAGCTTCGCGCCCAGCTGAATATTTCGCGGATCTCGCGTGCCAGCCGGCATTCCAAAATAAGCGCCCGGAGTGTTGTTGATGCCACCATTGCTGTTGGTATTGTCACCGCTGGTGTTCTGGGCCCACTGAACATGATTGAACGTGTTGAAGGTTTCCAGACGAAGCTGCAACCGCATGTTCTCTTTGAAATTGAAATTCTTGAACAGCGAAAGGTTCCAGTTCTGATAGCCCGGTCCACGAAATTCATTGCGAGTTGTGTTTCCCAATGTGCCGGGAGTATTGATTTGAAATGCCGCTGGATTGATCCAATAGTGGCCTAGAACTCCATTCACTGTAGTCACCTTCTTCAGGTAAACCGGCCCGCCAACGTAATCGCAGAATGCTTGGCCGTTGAGGGGCGCACCTGCGTTTTCCGCCTCGCCGGAATTGCCGCCGCAGAACAAGCTGAATGGCGCGCCACTCCAGGCCCGGACGATACCGGACGTCTCCCAGCCGCCGAGCAGCAGCCGCAAAAACGTACTTTTGTTCGTTAGAGTCGGAAATTCGTAAACGTAGTTAAAGTTGAACACATGCCGGAAGTCCCACCCGCTCGGCCCGTAATCCAATTTCGGATGGAAGCGATCCCGGAGGTCGCCGGTGTAATCCCCGTCGGCTAAATCCCGATTATGAGCGTAGGTGTAATCGGTACCCAGGGTAAGGGTCTTCGAGAACCTTCGCGTTGCCCGGATCTGCAGCGCGTTGTACTCGCTGTTGGCTCCGTAACTTGTAAAGAGAATATTGGAGTACCCTTTGTATGGAAGGGCAGCGACCCAGGTGCCGTTGGGCGGTGTGGACAATCCCCCGGTCGTTGAGCCGACGGGGAGCTGCTCCAAGTCAGATAAATACTGCAAATGGCGCGCCTGATTGCCAACATAAGCAACGTCCAAACCGATGTGCAACGGCAGCTCGTGCTGCACTCCTGCACTCCACGAGTAGATTGTCGGAATGTGTCCATCCTTCGCAGGGGTCCGAACGTAGGATGGCGAGAGCAAGCCGTTGGCCACGAGCGCCGAGCTGGTTAGGTCAATGTTGCCGTTGTACAGCGTGGGCTGATAAAGGACCGGAGGATTGCCCAGCGCATCAAAGCTGTTGTCATTTTGCCGCACACGTTCGTGGAACATGCCAAAGCCCGCTCGAATGGCCCACTTCCC
>DATLKS010000419.1:0-1845 GCA_035538255.1 Terriglobales bacterium | reverse complement strand
GTACCTTCTCGGAGAAGGCGAAGATGAAGTCGTTGGCATAGCCTGGATATTTAGCGGTCATCACTCGTTTGGCGGCCTCTGCTGACGGGTCCTTCGCGGCGCGCCGCTCGATAGTCCTCGAGCCAGCGGATCTGTTCGTCGAGCACTGAGGCATCGCGCGGATGATTAGCTTGGAAAAACAAAATGCATCCAACGCTGTATGATGACTATCATATAATGCTATGCGCTACTCGCGCCAACACAAAGATGAGACCCATAAGCGGCTCCTGAAGAAGGCTGCTGAGGAGTTCCGGCGTAACGGGGTGCAGGGCACGGGAATCGCTCCTTTGATGGGACAGTTGGGTCTGACTCATGGCGGTTTCTATGCACACTTCGATAGCAAGAACGAGTTGATCGCGCAGGCAACCGTCCCGATGTTCGAGGACGGTCTTGCGGGGCGGATGCTCGCAGCGGCGGAATCCGCTCCGAAAGGCAAGGGAGTTCGGGCCATTGTCAACCACTATCTGAGCCCGCAGCATCGTGACAGCCCTGAAGGATGTGCACTCGCTGGCCTGGCCGGTGAAATGGCGCGTCAACCGGAAGCGGTGCGAAATGCCTACATAGGCGCCATGAACCATCAGCTAAAGCGAATTGCGGCACTTCTTCCCGGTGACGATGAGAAAGCGCGCTTTGATCGGGCACGCCTCCTCATGGCGGGGATGGCGGGGACGATGATGATTGCAAAGGCCATGACGGATCGCGACGTCAGCGATCACTTTCTAGAACAGGCCCGGGCGTTCTATGCGGCAGCCTTTGAGCCAACTCCGCAGCAGAAGGCCACAAAGGCATAATTTTTTTTGCATAGTTACATGATGACCATCATCTATAGACGCAAACGATGGAGGCTTCACCGTGAACTTCGTAGCTCTGAGAATGTTGACTGGGGATCGCGCCAAGTATCTCGGGTTGATTTTCGCCATCGCCTTTTGCACCTTTCTGCTGGAGAACCAGACGTCGATTTTCGCAAGCATTCTCAAGCGCACCGGCAGTCAGATTCTCGACGTGACCGATGCGGACGTATGGGTGATGGATGGGAAGACTGAATATTTCGAACAAACCAAGGCGCTGAAGGACACCGACCTGACGCGGGTACGAGGAGTGAACGGCGTCGAATGGGCAGTGAAACTGTTCAAAGGGTATCCCGTCGCCCGGACACGGGCCGGTAAGTTCGCCTCGTGTATTCTGCTCGGCCTCGACGACGCGACGCTGACCGGCGCTCCGCGGAAGATGTTGCTCGGCTCCTGGGAGCGCTTACGTGAGCCGGACTCGATCGTTATCGATAACGCCGGGTACATCCTGCTTTTTCCGGGCGAACCGCTCGAACTTGACCGCGAGCTGGAGATGAACGACCACAAAGTGAAGATTGTCGGGATCTCAGACGCATCCGCTCCCTTCCTGAGCAGTCCAGTGATTCACACTCGGTACAGTGAGGCGGTGAATTTCGTGGGGCACGAGCGCACCCAGCTTTCCTATGTGCTGGTGCGATCGCAGCCCGGCGTTAAGGCAGAAGAAGTCTGCCGGCGAATCGAGGCACAGACCGGTTTACGTGCGCGCACGACCGATCAGTTCCGCTGGGACTGCATTGTCTACTACTTGAAGAACACGGGCATACCAGTGAATTTCGGGATAACCATCACAATCGCGCTAATCGTTGGGACCGTGGTCGCTGGTCAGACCTTTTATTTGTTTACGCTCGAAAACCTGAAGCAATTCGGCGCTCTGAAGGCAATCGGCGTCACAAACTGGCGGCTGACCGGCATGGAGCTGCTGCAGGCGTTCGCTGTTGGACTGATGGGCTTCGGGCTA
>DATLKS010000418.1:0-5309 GCA_035538255.1 Terriglobales bacterium | reverse complement strand
GCCACCCGCCACTTGAGCCATGCCGATGCCGCCAGGGCTACGAGACCCACGATTGCGATCCACATCCATGAAGCTATGAGAATCGCGCCCCCCAACCAGAGATGCGACCAAAGCCAGCCATTGCCTTCGAGTCCGCCCTGGATGAAGAACAGAATCATCACGGGAATCCAGGTCAATGCCGAGACCAGTGTCGCAATCACCAGAAACTTGCCCATCACATATTCGGTACGCGATAACGGACGACCTAAGATCAGCGGCAATGCATTGTTGGCGAGATCGGAAGCTATCAATTGCGGTCCGTGCCAGGTGACCAACAGAAAAGATATCCAGGCATGCACCCCGAGAAATGCCAGAAAGAAATAGTTATTGATTTGGGCTACATTCGGACCTGGACCGCGGATCTGCAGAGCGGCTCGCAATCCTGCGCTGTGGGCAAAATAGATGAATGCGAACGCCACAAGAAAAGGAACAAAGCTCAACACGAATGCTCCGGTGAAAAGTCGCGAATCGAACAGACCGGAAAATCCGTACCGTGTGAGCACGAGAAAGCGCCAGCGGTCGGACGTCGTGCTGCCTTCGTAGGGGCGATAGCTGCGCTTATAAACTGCCATTGCGTGCCCCCACTTCTTCCATCGCTTTGAGGAAGATGTCTTCCAGTGAGTCGCGGCGATAGTTCATGCGGCGAATCTGCACTTCGCGCTCGGCCGCGATTTTGTAGAGTTCGCGAATCTCAATTGACTCCGGCAGCACGACCTTCATCCTTCCCTTCCCAAATAACGCGCACTCGCAGCCAAGCTGCTGGACGGCGTCGGCGAATGAATGATCTTCGCCGTGCGTCTCCAGTTCGAGGAATTTGCGATTAAGCCGCCGCTCTTCCTCGATATTGCAGATTCCCGCGATGTTCCCTTCCCGGAGAATCATCACCTCATCGCAGCACTCGTCCACATCGCGCAGCAAATGCGACGAAATCAGGACATGCATATCGCCCGAATCGCGAATTTCGCGGATAAGCTGAATCATGCGGCTGCGCGCCGGCGGATCGAGTCCGTTGGTTGGTTCATCGAGAAACACCAATTTGGGACCATGCGCAATCGCTTGCGCCAATTTCGCAAGCTGCTTCATGCCTAGCGAGTACGTTCCCACTTTGCGATAGCGCACTTCGCCAAGTCCGACATAGAACAGAGCCTCGTGAGCGCGTTCGAGTGCATGATTGGTGGGCAATCCGGAAAGCTCAGCCATGTACCGGACGAAATGCACGCCGGTCATATTCGAGATGAAGGCGTCACTCTCCGGCATGTAGCCGATCAATCCTCGCAGCTCGCGACTGTGGACGCCGATATCTTTGCCGAAGATCCTTGCGGTCCCTTGGGCCGGCGGATAGAAGCCGAGCAGCGTGTTGAGCAGCGTTGACTTGCCCGATCCATTTGGACCGAGCAAGCCAATGCAGCGACCGCGAAGCTCGCCTCTGAGCTGCTTGAGCACTGCGCGAGGACCGAAGCGAACTTCCAAGCCGTCGAATTCGATTACCGGCGTCATGCTGTTCTCTACGGAGTGTGACTCCTGGGAGTTCCCGATTTCAACTGCTGGAGCAGTGAAGAAATCGCGAGCGTCTTCAGATCGATTCCCAATGTCTTGCTGTTGCTGGCAAGTTCAATCTCGTTCTCGTCACCGTAGGCACAGATCACTGAGGGCTCGCTGTTTTCCACGAGAGCCTCCATCGACTGCAGTTGCGACGCGCTGAGCTGCCCCTTAATCGGCGCGACTACGGGAGCGAGATTCTGGTAAATCAGCCCCGACACATTCGCATGCTGATCCGCGGGGAAAAGCGCGCGGAAATTGTCAGAGTGGGAAATGCTGTCGCCCTTGGATCGAGTCCTCAGCGATTCTCTTACTAACGCCTGGCTCGCTGCTGCGACCAGATAGCCGTCAGCAAAGGTGTAATGCACCTCCGCGGGAATCAGTGGATCTTGTGAGCGGATAGTGTAGAACGTCTGCCCGTGGACCTCGTGCTCATCGATCTTCAATCCAGGACGGTTGTTCTCGGCCGCACTGCGATTTACGGCGTCCGCGAGTTTCCCAATACTGTACTGCAGTCGGCTGGGATCATAGACCTCAACGATCAGCTTCCATGAGGGCGTTGGAAGCAGCGGGCCATCGAGCGCCAGCGCAGCTTCTCCCCCGAGCGAAGCAGCCAGATCGTTGCGGAGATCCAGATTCAACTCCGCCTGGGCTTTGGCCAGCGAAGCTTCCCCATTCGGATTCGCATGCGTAGCGATCGCAAATAGATCATCAACCATCAGCGCCGGACTCTTCGAGACAAACGCGCCAACTGCGGCTGCGTTCGGAGTGATGAAGTCAAGCGCGCCAATCGCAGCCGGAGTTGCCAGCCAAGATGCAATCCCCGCACGTGGTCCATTAAAGCTCAGCTCAGCGGTGTTGGAGGCTTTGCCGTCATAGTCCTTGCGCTGCGCGATCAGGTACTTCACATTCGCAAAGCCCGTGCTTTGCAGCATTTCCTCATGATGCGGCGCTTGTGCCATCGACGCGTGATAGCTCTCGATCTGCTCGAGATTCACGGCGACCAACAGGCCTGCGCCCGAAGTGTATTCAGAAGCGATGCGCTTGCCGAAATCGGACTGCATGAATCCCGAGCCATCCGTTGAAGACCATTGACTGTTCACCTGTGCCAAGGTCGACAGGCTTGGCGAAGCGGCGACAAATTCACGCGTGATCAGCACATAGAGGCCACGGTTCTGTGGTGTAACCGTCTTGAGATCCTGCGCCGAAAGCAGATGCAAATCCTGCGGAGCTTTACTTTGCTGCATTTGGCTCAGGAGGAACTCGCGCAAGCCGGGACGGACAGTCTGCGCTATGGCCAGGGGCGCGCCTTCATGTCCCGGGCCGCCGGTGCAACTGAAGACGATCTCGTTGCCGACGTACTGGCTAAGACTGTGAATCGTTTCGAGTGCCCGGTTGAAATCGACGCCACCGTTGTTGCGTCCTGGTCCCTGTTGCTGCCACCACTCGCGCAGCACGCGGCTTTGCGACAACTGCACCTCAAATAACTTATGGGCTTGGTTCAGTGCTTCTCCATAATTGGGAACTCCGGCGTAGACCACGCTCCCATTCGGCACTACTTGCAGCAGCCTGCTGTCGTAACGCAGACCAGGCAGGGTAACTTTCTCAATGACGCTCTTCTGAAATTTTGCGAACTCGGCAAGAAGCGCCAGATACTTGTCGCGGTTCTCGCTCCATGCGATCTCATCCCGAACTGGGACTTCGCCTACAGCGGCATTGGTCGTGACCTGGTCGCCGGCACGCAGCACAGCGTCTCCACCGGCCTGGGCCACATGCACTGTACCTTCGATCACAGATACGCGAGAACCTTTAATTCCTGAATTGACGGAGAAGATTGTGCCGGTCACAGCGACCCGGGCATCGGCAGTCTGAACATAGAGATGACCGGTACGACGCTTTGCTGCCTGAACGATGACAATTCCGCGTCCCAGATTGATACTCGTATTCCTCCAGCCCACGGAAATATACAGCTCGCTGCGTCCATTCATCTCGACCAGCGAGCCATCACGCAGGCGCAGCATCGCCCGGGAACCAGAAGCAGTGCGTACAGCCTCGCCTTCACCAAATTTATCCCCCGGTTGAACGCGATGTTCGCCGCTCGCGTCCACGCGATAGAGCGTTCCCTGCACCGATTCGAGCGCGGCACGATATCCAGAAGGAGCCAACCAGCCGCCGCGTCCAATGGCTACCCCCAAAACAGCGGCAATTACCAGACTCGCTGCGAGCGCGTATTGTCCAAGGCTCCAGCGCTGCGGACGCACAACGGAATCCGCACGCCAGGGCAGAATGCTGCCCGTGCTCTTGTGAGTGTTGGCTTGCACGCGGCACGTTGCGCACTCGCGCAGATGGTCGGCCACGAGCATGGCGCGGGCCGGAACTAGTTTGTGAGCTTCGAAATCAGGAAGCAGACGCAGGACGTCTGCGCAGCCTTCAATGCGATTGAGTGGAGCCAGTGTCGCTTCGACGCCTATGGCCTGACTGATGCGCTGCCAGGCATTGGCGGTGGCCATCTGCTCCGCCTGAGGATTGGCGTGGTCATCGCGAACTGCAGCGATGGCCTGATCGAGTATGTAATCCGGATTGTTATGAGTGCCCTTCATTTGCTGCCTTCCATGTAGGTACGGAAGTCCTTCTTGAGCAGAGAGCGCGTGCGATGGAGCGTGACTGCAACGGTAGCGCGCGAAGTCTTGAGCATCTTGGCGATCTCGCCGTTGTCGCGGCCCTCAACGTAGCGGAGCACGAACATCTCCGCCGATCGTGTTCCCAGTTTGGGAACAGCCTGGCGCAGCCAGCGGCGCAATTCCAGAGGGCTATATTCACCCTCAGCGCGCGATGACAGCTCCAGGGGACGCGAGATTTCCGCGTCCTCCAGCGGCATGTTCTGCGCATCCCGGCGCATGCGGACGAGATCAAGTGCCGCATTGACCGCGGCGCGGTGCAGATAGCCGCCGATGTTCTGAATGTCATCGCCTATCTCTCCCAGTTCGCGTCGCGCTAACTTCAAGAAGACGCTTTGGACTACGTCCTCCGAATCGCTCACGCTGCCGGTAACGCGGTACGCCGCACGAAAGACGCGTTCCTTGTGCTCCACGAACACACGCTCGAGCGACACCCGTTCCAGCACGTTGCGGTCGGTCTGCGCCGGCCTTGGTATATCTCGGTCAATAGCCGCTGGCAATACTGCCTCCACGTGCCCATCTCCTCTACCCGTTCTGCCCGGCAGCACTGCGGCCGCAAGGCAGTTTCCGTGCACTCTGAGGACGTAGCAACTTGGGATTAATTAACAGTGAGTACGGATTATGGTGTTCCGGCGTTCATCTTTAGTCCGTAAGCCGCTCGAAAGCAAGAGAAACTCTTCCCACACGAACGGGATGGACGCTCTCCGGGTGGCCAGATGGGAGTTTTTCATGATCCGGTAATTCGTGACGTGGTGATTGGACCTCCAGAACCTGCCATTCTGTTTATGACCGATGTCATCCCGAAGCGCCGCTTTTGCGCGAGGGACCTGCTTGGTCGTTCCTCGCGGAGCAATGACCAAAAACAGATCCCCCACCCGCAATTCAAAGTGTTGGCTCAACCGGCCCCCCCCCGCGGTGGGTTCGGGATGACAGTTCTTAGAATTGTCGGCGTACACCCCCACCCAACCGGCACAGCAAGCGCTCTTTTCGTGGCTGCCGACTCAGACCGGCAGCTGCCGGGTGAGATGGCGGCCGTTCCAGATTTCTGCGCAT
>DATLKS010000417.1:0-2615 GCA_035538255.1 Terriglobales bacterium | reverse complement strand
ATTCCCGCACGACTTCCGGCGTCACAATCATCTTCTCGGTTTGCCCTTCCGCAATTCGCCGCGCCTGTTTCCGGGTGATCGTCCCGATCTCGCGTTCCAGGTTGCGCACGCCGGCTTCTCGCGTAAAGCTGTGAATGATTTCCTTCAAGCCTTCCTCGGTGAACTCAATCTGTTCGCCAAGTTTGATGCCATGTTCCCCGGCTTGCTTAGGAATCAGGTATTTGTTGGCAATGTGAATCTTCTCTTCTCCCGTATACCCTGGGAGTTCGATGATCTCCATGCGGTCGCGCAGTGGCTCCGGAATCGGGTCCATCCAGTTTGCCGTGGCGATAAAAATCACCTTGGACAAATCGAAAGGCACATCCAGATAGTGATCCCGGAACGTCGCATTCTGTTCGGGATCGAGCACTTCCATCAACGCCGCCGACGGATCGCCGCGGAAGTCGCGTCCGAGTTTATCCACCTCGTCCAACATGCACACCGGGTCGTTTGACTCCGCGCGCTTCAGTCCTTGAATGATCTGTCCGGGCAATGCTCCGATGTAGGTCCGGCGATGTCCGCGGATTTCCGCTTCATCGTGCATACCGCCGAGCGAGATGCGTACGAACTTGCGGCCCATCGCTCGCGCGATCGACTTGCCAAGCGAAGTTTTGCCCACGCCCGGAGGCCCAACAAAGCAAAGAATCGGACCTTTCATTCCTGGCTGCAGTTTCTTCACCGCCAGGTAGTCCAGAATGCGCTCTTTCACTTTTTCCAGGTCGTAGTGATCTTCATTCAGAATGTCGTGCGCTTTCTTGATGTCGATCTGTTCGGCTTGTATGCCGGAAGACTTCGACCAGGGCAGTGACGTCATCCATTCCAGATAGGTGCGCGAGACCATGTACTCCGCCGAAGCCGGCGTCATCTTCGCCAGACGCTTCAGCTCGCGCTCGCACTCTTTCTTGGCCTCCGCCGCCATTCCGGCTTCTTCCACCTTCTTGCGCAGTTCGTCAATTTCCGCCGCGCTGTCGTCATGTTCGCCAAGCTCCTTTTGAATCGCTTTCATCTGCTCGCGCAAAAGGTATTCGCGTTGGTTCTGGCTCACTTGCTCCTGCACCTGTTCGTGGATCTTGGAGCGCAGTTCCAGAACTTCCAGTTCCTTCGACAGTTCGCGGATCAACGACTCCAGGCGCTTGCGCACGCTGGCCGTCTCGAGCAGTTCCTGGCGCACCAGTGTTGAAAGCGACGGCAGCGTTCCGGCGATGAAATCCGCCAACCGTCCCGGATCGTCTATATTTGCCGCAACTTGCTGCAGGTCGTCTGACAACTGCGGCGAATGCCCGACCACGTCGCGGAACAGATCCGATGCATTGCGGTGCAACGCTTCAAGCTCATTGTCTTGCTCGCCCAAAACGTCTGGCATCGGCTCTATTTGCGCCGTCAAAAACGGTTTCAGGCCCAGGAGATCGGTGATTTGAAACCGTTGCAGACCTTCCAAAAAGATCACCACGTTGCCGTTCGGCATCTTCACGGTCTTGTGCACTTTGGCGAACGTGCCGACCTTATGCAGATCCGCCGCCGCAGGATCCTCCACCCGCGGATCGTGCTGGGCGACTACTCCGAGAACCTTGTCGTCGCCCTGCAGCGAATTGATCAGTGCCAATGAGCTTTCGCGGCCAACCGTCAGCGGAAGTACTGCTCCCGGAAATAGCACCGTGTCCCGGACCGGCAGGATTGGCAACTGATTTGGTATTGAAATTTTCTCAGCCATTGGTTCCTCAGTTCCGAGGCGGGATCAAACATGAAAACCGCCTGTGAAATCTTTAGATGCGTTCGGTGCAAAAAGGGTACTGCACAATGAACACATCCAAGTCATAAAATCTTAGTGTATTACGCTAATAATTTAGCACGGCCTTGCTTCGTCGTCAAAAATCCCGCTAACGACTTTATTTTGTTATTATTACAACGATTCATGACCTTACCACACCTCATCGGCGCTTGCCGCTGACCTTCCCCAGTTCCTCCGGCCTGTGTCGGAACTTGTTCTCCACAAAGGAGATAGCTTCCTCTTTCGACGCCAACTCTCCATTTAGCTGCGCCTCCTCTACCGCCGCAAGGATCTTGCCCACGACCGGTCCCGGCTCGTATCCGAGGTCCAATACATCTTCTCCTGTCAGCAGCCGGGCCGGACGCACCACCTCCGGGGGTATTGTTCGTAAAAACTCCATGACCGACTGATAGGTATCCAGGTTCCGATGACTAGACAGGCAGTCCAGCCGATGCAGAGCCAAATGCTCTTCAAACCGGGGCAATCGTACAAATCGCTTTAACGTCGCTGCTCGCATGCGTCCAACATCTTTAAACTTCATATGGTGTTCCACAAGCGAAAGTATCTGCTTTGTGTCGTCGTTAGAAAACCGCAGCCTGCCCAACACCTCCCGCCCGATGGCTAACCCCACTTCCACATGTCGGTCGAAGCGTATCCGGTCGCCCGTCTCTTTCGCGGAACGAAACGTCGCCGGTTTGCCTACATCGTGCAAAACCACGCCCCAGGCCAATGTCGCCGGGCAACCGGCCGGCAATCCTTCGAGCATCAGCAGCGTGTGAATCCACACGTCGCCTTCAGGGTGATATTC
>DATLKS010000416.1:0-15759 GCA_035538255.1 Terriglobales bacterium | reverse complement strand
CCAGACTTTTCCCATTTGGACTGAGTAGTTATTGCAGTCTTCCCTGTGCAAGTCAAGCACATTCGAAACGCACAACTCCCTCTGAAGTAGTATCGCATCTCTCTAGTCGAACTGCTTTGTTGCTTGGACGTTTCTCAACTCTGCGTGATACCTTGCCGTGTTTGGCTTTGTCCCCGGTTAGCAATTACTTACTAAGGCAAGCAAGAGTGATCCGACCTTATCAAGGTGTTTCTCCAACCATTCCGGATTCGTGCTATGTGGATGAATCAGCGCAGGTTATTGGCGACGTCGTACTCGGTGAGCAGGCCAGCGTGTGGATGAATGC
This sequence comes from Terriglobales bacterium, assembly GCA_035538255.1. Lineage (GTDB taxonomy): Bacteria > Acidobacteriota > Terriglobia > Terriglobales > Acidobacteriaceae > Gp1-AA112. The sequence continues at coordinate 15,434 of DATLKS010000416.1, read as the reverse complement.
GGTCGTCCGCGGAGATGTTCACTTCATTCACATCGGAGCCTATTCAAACATTCAGGACTGCTGCGTGCTGCACGGAATGCGCAATCAGTTCTCGGTAAACATAGGAGAGTGGGTCACGGTTGGGCACAATGTCACGTTACACGGATGCACGATAGAGGACACCTGCCTCATCGGCATGGGTTCGGTGATTCTCAACAACGCGCGTGTCGGGCGAGGTTCGATCGTCGCCGCCGGAACCGTGATTCCTGAAAATGTTGTGATCGAGCCAAATTCATTAGTAATGGGCGTTCCCGGAAAGGTCCGAAAGAAGCTGGAAGCAAAGGACGAGGATGTGATCCTGCGCTACGCGCGTAATTATTTGGATTACACGCAAACGTACTTGCGCGAGCGAAGAATCGCCGCCGAGCGCAAGTAGGATTCAATACGGGAAGCATCGATGAAGCGCCCTGTGCGTTCGTTGCCGGCGCATGTGCTTTGATACGCACATCGAGTTTTCTGCTTTCCCAAATTTCCTTTTGTGGCTCCAGTGTCCTCCGTGTTCAATCCTGCAGTCGCATGGTTAAATGAAATCCAGGTGATTCTGAATTGACGATTAAGGCTGTTCGCGGCACGCGCGATCTGCTGCCACCGGAAACCGAATTGTGGAATCGTGTTGAGCAAATTGCTCGCGAAGTGTTTGCTCTTTACAACTTTTCCGAGATTCGCACGCCGATTTTTGAGCAGACGGAACTCTTTGCCCGGGGTGTCGGTGAAGCAACGGACATCGTCTCCAAGGAGATGTACACGTGGGAAGATCGCGCCCGAGCGCAATCGGAAAAGGCGCAGTCGCTAACGCTTCGGCCGGAGAACACGGCCGGCGTTGTGCGTGCTTACATCGAGCATAAGTTATGGGAACGACCCGGCCTACAGAAGCTCTATTACATCGGGCCGCAGTTTCGCCGCGAGCGCCCGCAGAAGGGAAGATACCGGCAGTTTTATCAGATGGGCGCGGAAGTGATCGGACCTCCAAGCGCCGGCAGCGAGTCTCCGGCGCGCGATGCAGAAGTGCTCGAGATGCTCGTTATGCTGCTTGAGCGGCTTGAAATTCCCGATTGGACCCTCGAGCTAAATTCCGTCGGATCGCCTTCCTCTCGACCTGCGTACAACGACGCCCTGCGAAAGGCGCTGAGCGGGGTGCTCGATCGAATGTGCGTCGATTGCCAGCGTCGCGCCGTGACGAATCCGTTGCGGGTCTTCGACTGCAAAGTTCCCGAGGATCAGCTGATTATCGAAACGCTGCCGCGGATCACTGGTTTTCTCGATGCGGCTGATCGCAAACATTTTGCAGAAGTACAAGCAATCCTAAAGGCTACCGGTGTTCCGTATGTCGTCAATGATCGGCTCGTGCGAGGGATCGACTATTACACGCGTACTGCGTTCGAGTTTACGCAGGGAAGCTTAGGGGCCCAGAACGCAATTCTCGGTGGAGGGCGATACGACGGACTTTCACAGGCGCTCGGCGGCCCGCCTGCTCCAGGTATCGGGTTTGCCATTGGTGAAGATCGCTTCGTGATGGCACTGGCGGCGCGACCGGATTCCGTCGAGTACATCTCACGTCCGGTGGCCTACATCGCACCGTTGGGAACGGGCATGGACATTCCAGCCGCGGATTTGGTTCGTAATTTGCGGGATCAAGGCATTCGCGCCGAACTGGGCGACCAGAGTTTTCGCCTGAAGAAGGCATTCGAAACGGCAGAGAGGCTGGGAATCTCAAGAGTAGTCATCGTTGGTGAAAACGAAGTTGCTTCGAACGAGGTCGCCGTGAAGGACTTAAAGACGGGAAAGCAAGAAAAGGTTAGCGCAGAATATCTATCTGAACGAATTCGGGAGTTAGACGTGGAGGAGAAGATAGCAAAACTCGGAAAAGTTCACGAGCTGCTGCTAAAAGCGATCGACGAGAAAAAACTCATTCGCTTCGAGTATCAGGGGAAGCAGCGCATCGCCGAGCCACATGATTATGGAATCCAAAATGGTTTGGTCCGTCTTCTCTCCTATCAAGTTGGCGGCGCAACCAGCTCGGGTAGGCTGCCGGCTTGGCGCTGGATCGAAGTACCAGGAATTTCCGGTCTGGAAATAACGACGCAACACTTTGCCGGCTCTCGCGGGGAGGCATCGACAAGGCACCACAATTGGGAGCACGTTTTCGCGTGCGTGCCCTAAGGACTGCCGGACCTTTGAAGCGATTCGTAAATCGGCTGAGCTTCTCTGGGATGCCGATGGTCACGAAGCTAAAGCTCTCACTACTTCAACCGAACTCTTCAGCGCAGAATCCAGCGCGCCGGGTTCTGAGCCGCCCGCTTCAGCGAGGTCGGGACGACCGCCGCCTTTGCCGCCTACCTTCTTTGCGACTTCGGCGATGATCTTGCCTGCCTGTACGCGTTGCGTGAGGTCTTTGGTGACGCCGACGATCAGCGCAACTTTGCCGTCCTGCACCGAGCCGAGGACGACCACGCCAGAGCCGAGCTTGTTGCGCATGTTGTCCACCAGCGTGCGCATCTGGTTGCGTTCGAGGTTGTCCACGCGCTGTGCCAGAACCTTGATACCGTTCGCTTCCTGCACCTGCTCGGCTGCGGACGAAACGGCGGAGGACGCCGACTTCATGCGCATCTGCTCCAGCTCTTTGCGCAGACGGCGAATCTCTTCGTCGCGGCGCTCAAGTTCCGTTTTCAACGCCTGGGCAGGAGATTCATCGGCACGTCCGATGAATGTTGAGACGACGTGGTCGAGCTGATGATCTTTTCGGAAATGCTGCAGCGAGCCTTCGCCACTCACTGCCTCCACGCGTCGCACTCCGGACGAGACGCTGCCTTCGCGCAGAATCTTGAGCAGCCCAATCTCGCCGGTAGCCAACGTGTGCGTGCCGCCGCAAAGCTCCGTTGAGAACTCGCCGATCTTCACCACGCGCACCCGCTCGCCATATTTCTCGCCAAACAGCGCCATGGCTTTGAACTCGTTGATGGCGACATCGAGCGGAACGTCTTCGAAGGTCTCGACGCGCGTGTTCTTCAGCACCTCGCGGTTCATGAGGTCTTCGATGTCCTGCAGCTCTTCGTCGGCGACTGAGGTGAAGTGCGAGAAGTCAAAGCGCAGATGACCGGGAGCAACCAACGAGCCTGCCTGCTTCACGTGCTTGCCCAGCGTTTCGCGTAGCGCAGCATGAAGAAGATGCGTACCGGTGTGATTGCGCTTTGTCGCCTCACGAACATCGGCATGAACTACCGCCTCGACTTTCTGCCCTAAATGAATCGGCTGGCGAGCCTTAACCTTGTGAGTGCGAACACCTTGCACGGGCATAACGCACCCATTCACCTCGGCGATTACGTTGCCAGAGCTGTCGCGAAAAACGCCGATATCGCCAACCTGTCCGCCGGAGTCGGCATAAAAAGGCGTGTGATCGAGCACGACCTCGCCTTCTTCTCCGGCTTTCAATTCAGGAACACCCTGGCCATCTTTGACAATGGCAACTACTTCGCAGTGGGAAGAAGACGTCTGGCGGTAGCCTTCGAAAACCGTCTTATTGAGGTTGCGATAAACAGGGCTTACCGACTGCTTGGCTCCGCCTTTCCACGAAGCACGAGCGCGCTCGCGCTGCTCCTGCAACGCCTGATCGAATCCTACGGTGTCGAAGCCGAGTCCAGCATCTCGATAAGCATCTTCGATGAAGTCTCTTGGAAGGCCGTAAGTGTCGAATAGTTTGAAGGCTTCAGCTCCGAAGAGGGGGAGGGTTAGTAGTGGCTCTCCACCACCAGTTTCTCGTTTCCGGGCTTCTTGAATTTCACGGGCCCTTTCTGGCCACTGTTTGGCTGTGGCCAGGTGTTCGTTGAGCTTCTGGAGTCCAATATCCAACGTGTGCGCAAACCGCTTCTCTTCGGAAAGGACGACTTCCGCAACTCGCTTGGAGCTCTCTATCAGTTCCGGATATGCATCCTTCATCAGGTCTCGAACCGCATACACCATCTCGGACATGAACGGCTTGGTTTGTCCAAGTAGTCGGCCGTGGCGAATACCACGGCGTAAGATCTTGCGCAGCACGTATCCGCGGCCTTCGTTCGCAGGAAGCACGCCGTCGCTGATCAGAAACGTGCACGCGCGCGCATGATCGGCGATTACGCGCAATGATGCTGCTGAACGCGTGTGTTGTTCCGCTGCCAATTCCTTTTTGAGATCGGTCCCAGTGAGCTCAGCAGCGCGCTTGATCAGTGGCGTGAACAGATCCGTGTCGTAATTTGATAGAACGCCTTGCAGCACCGCCGAGACGCGCTCCAGTCCCATTCCGGTATCGATCGACGGCTTGGGCAATGGCGTGAGCTCTCCCTGCGGATTGCGGTCGAACTGCATGAACACAAGGTTCCAGATTTCAACGTAGCGTCCGCAGTCGCAGGGAAACTTGCAGTCGGCGTGGCCCTCATCCGACGCTTGAGGACCCATGTCGTAGTGAATCTCGCTGCACGGGCCACATGGACCTGTGTCGCCCATGGCCCAAAAGTTGTCCTTCATGCCCATGGCGAAGATGCGATCCTGGGGAACGCCCTGATCGCGCCAGTGGCGCTCGGCCTCTTCGTCTTTAGGAACGCCCTGCTCGCCTTTGAAAATCGTGCAGTAGAGCTTCTCTTTGGGCAGCCCATACCACTGCTCAGAAGTGACGAGCTCCCATGCGTAGGCGACCGCGTCCTTCTTGAAGTAGTCGCCGAAGGAGAAGTTTCCCAGCATCTCGAAAAACGTGTGATGACGGCGGGTGAAGCCGACGTTCTCCAGATCATTGTGCTTGCCGCCCGCGCGTACGCACTTCTGCGAGGTAGTAGCGCGCGAGTAGTCGCGCTTTTCGACGCCGAGAAACACGTCTTTGAACTGGTTCATGCCGGCATTCGTGAACAGCAATGTAGGATCGTTAGCGGGAACCAGAGACGAAGAATGGACGCGGCGGTGTCCTTTGCTTTCAAAGAAGCGCAGGAAAGTCTCGCGCGTTTCAGAACCGGAGAGACGGCGCATAGGAATCTCTTTAGTTTAGCAAGGCAGGATTCACCACAGAGAGACAGAGCGCCCTCTGGAGCGTCGGAACAGTCCGTGAGGCATAGGGTGTGACGACTCGCAGAGATCGAGAGCCACGAGATCAGCGAACATCCACAAGATCTTGAATCGTTTGCGCGCACTCGTCTGCTTGATGATGCTGAAGGAACGCGGCAGCTCCGTCATTCCCCAGATATTTTTGGAGGTTCTTGCGATCGGTACGGCGGAGATCGACGACGATTAACCCGTCGAGCGTATCGGAGAAGCGTCCGTCAACGTTAAACGCAAGCACTTGTCCCCCGACTTTGAGGTACTGCTTCAGCAAAACGGGAATGCCCTTTCCATCCAGCTCGCAATCGGAGACCGATCCAGACAAGTCTTCCGCATCGCGAACGAGTCGATTGAAGGCGCGAATGTCCGAGTATTTGAGCCGGCCAGAACGGAACGGACGTCTTGGCTGCACCATTCCGCTTAGTGGATGAGCCGCAAACTGCGCGCGAAAGAAGTGATACATCAGCGCTCGCGAGGCTGGAGCGTATGAATTGCTGATGCTGACGGCGCCGAACAGCACCGGATGCGCAGGATTCAAAGCTACATAGCGTCCGATAGCCTTCCACAAGAGCAGCAAGGGAGCGTACTGACGTTGATATTCAGGGCGCACAAACGAGCGTCCCAACTCAATTGCGTTCCCCAGTTGCGTGAAGAAATCACGCTTATAGCGGAAAAGTGTGTTCGTATAGAGTCCGTTGATGCCGAATTTGGGCAGGATCTCCGCAGTCTTCGCCAGTCTATAGGCGCCTACAATCTCGTTCTGCACCTTGCTCCATAGAATGAGGTGCGAGTAGTACGCGTCGAAGCGATCCAGATCGACTGATTTTCCTGTTCCTTCACCCACTTCGCGGAAAGTTAACTCCCGCAAGCGCCCAATCTCGCGCATTAGCTGGGGGATCTCTGCTGCTTGCGCGCAGTAAACCGCGTACTCTTCGCTGTTTTCAAGGCAGGAGGAAGGGGGCAATTGTGCGACTTCCCGTGCCAATATGGCATTCGGAACGAAGTCCGCCAGTTCTTCAGGAGCAGGAGGAAACGGCATTAGAGGCAGTTTTGCGGGTAGGAACGCAATTGAGTGCCGCTTTGGCACTCGTCCGTCTCCGTTTGTGGTCCGATTCGCAAGCATGTAAGTCTTCCAGCGCAGGAATTCGGTACCGTCCCAAGCTGTCCCCATGGTGTTGCCAGCTTTCAGCGCACAGTTATCCTCTTTGGCTGGCAGCCTGAAGCTGTTAGCTGGAATTTTGCTTCCAATTCGGACCTCCACCTTCGCGCCGCGCTTCTGCAGGAATTCCCTGGGCAGACGCGCTGTCCTGAGGCGCGGATGCACGAAGCCCACGAGCTGGAAGGGCACGCTGTTCCGGCCATCGATATACATCGGCAATACCGGAGCTCCGGTCATACGCGCCAGCCGAAATGCAGTGGTATTCCATTTGGGATCAGTCACACCCTTCGCCCATTGCAGATGCGCGACTTCTCCGGCCGGAAAGATTAGCAGCATCCCTCCCGAACGCAGCCAATCGACAGCCCCGCGCAACCCACGCTGGTTTACTCCTTGCAGCATTCCCGGATTGGAATTATCGGCCGCAAACGGATCGAGAGGGACGCAGTACTCATCGAGCTCGGGAACTCCGGTGAGCATGTAGTTAGTAAGGATCTTCAGGTCTGGGCGGACCTTCAGCAGCAGCGCTCCCAACAGAATGCCGTCCAGAATGCCAAAGGGGTGATTCGCAACCACCACCGTCGATCCGGCAGCAGGCACGCGGGCTAGATCCGCTTCGGTCACCGAGCAGGCGACGTTCATCTGCTTCAGAATGCGATTGAAGATGTTGCTGTCGTCCGGCTGGCGTACGGAGGCATACAGTTCCCGCAGCTTATCCAGCAACAGTAACTTTTCTAAAACGGGATTGAGGGGATTGAAGAGGCTATTGCGTAAGGCGACAGCCTCGCCAAGCGAAGGGCGATCAAACGACCTGCGGCCGCCTTCGGCCGGGTTTTGTCTACGGACAGGTTGGGTTCCTTGGTGCTGACGTGCCCGATTTTTCTGCTGCATGCTCGAACATAGCTATCCACCATTACAAGCTGATGACGGCAAAATCAAACGAGTGTGAAATTCGTAGTAGGCAGTTACTGATGAGATGCGTGCGGTGTGATGCTGCGTGATACAGGCACGGCCACCCGGATCAATGTTGGTGGCTGTTAACCGCACGTTCTAGGGCAAGCGCCTGAAGTGATCCTTTAGTAAAACTCTTAGTTCAAGTGCACCGTTTAGGGTCGAACAATGCCTAAAATCGATTCACCATGTAACGATCTTTGGGAGTCAGCACTTTAGTCATCTACATTTCCTCTCTGAAGCGTGGCACATTCGGCACTTGCAATCCACTACATTTCGCAAAGCCACCGAGGGGAGAATGAATTTCCAATCTAAGAAAAGATTAATTCCCACAGTGTGGGCTCTCGGGGTAGTAACCCTACTCGCCGTGAGCTCGCTCTACGCCGCGCAACCCACGATCGGACCGGAGGGCGGCGATGTCCGCACCTTCGCCTACGATCCTCAGAATCCGGATCACATCCTGCTCAGCACCAGCGCCGGACAGATGTTTTCATCGAATGACAACGGTAAGACCTGGTCGCGGTTCTCGCGCATCGGTGAGAGCGGCGACTATGTGCTCGACCACATCTACTTTCATCCAAGCGATTCCAGCATCATCTACGTTGCCGCCTGGAGCGTGAACGGAGAGAACGGCGAACTGTTCCGCACCGAGGACGGGGGCCGCAGCTGGTCTTCGCTGAAGGACATGAGAGGGAAGTCGATTCGCTCATTGACTATCGCTCCGTCGAATCCGCAGGTGATCGTCGCTGGCGCGCTTGACGGCGTTTACCGGAGCAACGACGGCGGCAAGAATTGGAGCCGCATCTCCCCTGACACAATCCACAACGTGCAGTCATTGGCAGTTGATCCAACTGACACGAACGTGATCTATGCCGGAACGTGGCGTCTCGCCTATAAGACCAGCGACGGCGGACAGAGCTGGCAGAAGCTCGCTAAAGGCATGGACGAAGATTCGGACGTATTCTCGATCGCAATCGATCCCAAGCGCCCGACCACGATTTATGCCAGCGCCTGCACCGGAGTGTACAAGAGCAGCAACGGCGGACAGATCTTCCGCAAAGTTGAAGCGATTCCTGTGAACTCGCGCCGTGTTCGAATCATTAAGCAAGATCCGAACTATCGCAGCGTGATTTACGCGGGCAGCACTACCGGCCTGTGGAAGAGCGTCGATGGCGGAGTGAAATGGCGTCGCGTTTCGGCGGCGAATCTGATCATCAATGATGTGATGATCGATCCGCGCAACTCCAAGCGCGTCCTTCTCGCTACTGATCGCAGCGGTGTTATGGCCAGCAACGACGGCGGGCTCAGCTTCTCTTCGTCAAACAGCGGCTTTGCGCATCGTGAGATTCGCGCACTGCTCCTCGACAAGGCCCAATCTGCAACCATGTACGCTGGTGTCGTGAACGATAAGACGTTCGGCGGCGCGTTCGTTTCTGGGGACGGTGGCTCCCACTGGTCGCAAATCAACCGCGGACTGAACGGCAGCGATGTGTTCGCGCTCGCGCAAGATGCGAACAGCCAGCTCGTCGCCGGAACTAACAACGGAATCTACCGGCTTGATCCTTCAACCCAATCATGGACGAGCATCTTCGCAACGTCTGTGTGGCGTCCTTACGTAACCGACCTCCACATCGAAGGAGAGAACTGGTTTGCCGGCAGCAGCAGCGGCCTGCTCTACTCGCACGATGGCGGACGCTCCTGGCAAGTACAGCACAACAGCGGCAAAGAAGCGGTGACGATGGTTCGTACCAGCGGGAGCCGTATCGCCGCTGCCGGATACCATGCCCTTCTGACCTCGCACGACAACGGCCGGAGCTGGGGCAGGATGCCGATACCGTCCGTCTCGGTGATGACGGGAATGATCCTGGACCAGAACCAGCGCTTGTGGGTTTCATCACCCGAGGGGCTGTTCCGCGAGAAGTCCATCGGCGGATGGGAAGCAGTAAAGACCAATCTGCCCGAAGGGGGCATTAAGGCCCTGACTTGCGACCAAAGCATGCGTCGTATGTATGCGGTCGTGGACTCGTCAAATGAAGTCTTCGCCAGCACCGATGGCCAAAACTGGACTTCGGTGTACGAAGGAGGTTATCCGGTCCACGAAGTAGTGCCTGCCGGCAATACGTTGCTGGTGGTTACGAAATTTGACGGCATCATGAGCTTCAATACCAGCGATCTCAATGCGAAATTGACTGCCGCGAAGTAACCTTTCGATTTGTATCCATCCGGTGGCGGGACCTGGGCAGGTCCCGCCTTTTTTCTTAACCGGAGCGCCGCAACCTCGGAGAGCACTGCCTCTGCGAACGATGTGTCTTTACTTACTTCTCCGTGCTAAATTCAAACGCAAATGTCCAAGTTGTTCCTGATCCTGGCACTCACGCTTACTTCCATTGCTGTTTCTCAAACTGCCCCACCGATCACCGATCCGAAGCAAATCACAAGCAGAGTGCTTAAGCGCGAGGTGCAGCCGCTTTCGATTGAGAAGCTGTATATGACACGCTTCGTCGGCGGATCGAGTTGGTCGCCGGATGGGAAGCAGGTTGCGTTTGTCACGAACATTTCCGGACGGAACAACATCTGGATGATTTCCTCTGACGGAGGCTGGCCATCGCAGCTCACTGTTAGCGATCAGCGACAGATGAACCCGGTCTGGTCGCCCGATGGCAAGTGGATAGCCTTCAATTCCGATCACAATGGCGACGAGCAGTGGGATCTATTTCTAGTGGCGCCCCAAACGGGTGAAGTGGTGAATCTAACCAACTCTCCCGATGTCACCGAAGAGGGGCAAGCCTGGTCGCCGGACTCGCGGTACATCGTGTACATGTCAAAGCCGCGCAGCTCGTCATCATTCGAGATCAACGTAATGGACGTACTCACCAAACGTTATCGTGTGATCACGAAAGACACGCCGAAGGAGCTAGGCAACCTCGTTCCAATCTGGTCCCGGGATGGGAAGTGGATTGCTTATAGCCAGGAGCACGCAGCGGGTAAAAACTCGAATGTATTTCTGGCAGAGGTTGCGAGCGGCAAAGCTACTCTGCTCACTCCGCATTCCGACGAGCACACCTATCAGGCAACCGCGTTCTCGCCTGATGGTAAATATTTGCTAATCACCTCCAACGCAAAGGGCTACGACAACCCCGGATTGCTCGAGATCGCAACAAAGAAGATCGACTGGCTTACAGAGGAGAACTGGGAAGTCGCTTCAGGAGCCTTTTCGCCCGATGGTCACCATCTCACCTGGACGGCGAACGTTGATGGCAATACCGAGATTTCCATCTACGACCTACCGACCAAGCAGACCACACGTCTGCCGCTTCCTGTCGGCGTGAATCAACTCGCAGGATCAGTGACATCCTTCTCGTCCGACGGCCAGCGGCTGCTTTATTACCATAATGGTCCAACCTCGCCAAATGATGTTTTTGTGTATGACTTCGCCGGCAAGCAATCGAAGCAGCTCACTCATTCATTGCTCGCAGGACTGAATGCCGAGGACTTCGTCGAGCCCTTTCTCGCGCACTACCCGAGCCGCGACGGCAAATGGCAGATTTCAGCTTTTGTCTATGTGCCAAACAATGCTCCGCGTGATCAGACTCATCCTGCAATCGTATATGTCCATGGCGGACCGCAGTCCCAGGCGGTAAACAGCTTTAATCGCGTCGTGCAGTACCTGGCCAATCAAGGCTACCTGGTGATCGCGCCCAACTACCGCGGATCATCCGGCTACGGCAAAGAATTCATGGATGCAAATCGTTTCGACATGGGCGGAGGCGATCTTCAGGACGTGCTCGCTGCAGCCGACTGGATCCAGAAGACCGGCTACGTTGACCCTAAGAAGATGGTGATCCTAGGTGGCAGCTATGGTGGATACATGTCGATGATGGCTCTCACCAAGGCTCCCGATGTCTGGGCCGCAGGGGTACCCATTGTTCCATTTGTGAACTGGTTCACCGGAGTTCAAAACGAAGATCCGCTGCTGCATGAGTACGACCTTGCTACCATGGGTGATCCCGTCAAGAACAAAGCCCTGTGGGAAGACCGCAGTCCGATCAGCTTCGTCGATCGTATCAAGTCACCGGTGCTGCTGCTTGCCGGAGGCAACGACCCGCGATGTCCAAAGTCAGAGGCGCAGCAGGTCGCCGAGGCCATTAAGAAACGCGGCGGCACGGTGGAGTTGAAGATCTACGAAAACGAAGGCCATGGTTTCGCGCGCGTGGAGAATCAGATAGATGCATATACGCGTGTTGCGGAGTTCTTAAAGAAGTACGTGCCTGCTCCGCCCTGTGGATGCACGCTGTAAGAAGCAAGGAGCAAAACACGACACGGATCTCACGGTTGGAATAGAACATTAACGCTTTTCTATCCGTGTGATCCGAATCGTTCCGGCCAATCCGGGCCGTGTTTCCTAAAAGGGGATGTCTTCATCCTGGATCGCCGTCGGGTGCGCTGCATCGTCCTGATGTGCGTGACTCTGGTCGAAGCTGCCGCCACTGCTGCTGGCTGAGGCGCTGCGGGGCATGGTACGCACGGCGCCTTCCGCATCGGCCTCGCCGCGTCCGCTGAGGAGCACGAGATTGTTGGCAACGATTTCCGTCTTGTATTTCTTCTGGCCGCTCTCTTTATCGTCCCAGGAACTGGTTTGCAGCCGACCCTCGATGTATAGCTTGGAGCCTTTCTTAACGTACTCGCCGACAATCTCTGCCAGCCGCTCCCAGGCGATGATATTGTGCCACTCGGTCCTCTCTTGCCATTGACCGCTCTTATCTTTGTAGTTCTCGTTCGTTGCCAGAGAGAACTTAGCGACAGCAGTGCCGCTTGGCGTGTACTTGATTTCAGGATCCTTGCCGAGATTACCGATCAAGATAACTTTGTTTACGCTTTTAGCCATGGCCGCTCCGGAGGGTTGAAGTCCGCTCAATATAGCAGGAAAGGAACGATGAGGCTATCGGCTTGCGACTCTGGCCCCACCCCTAACGAGGCTGATATCTCAAGCTGACACCTGATTTTTCTCAGTCTGCTACCGTCACCTTCATGTTGTCCACAAACACGTGATACGGCGTGCTGGCGGAGTTCAGATCCACCTGGAAGCCATTGGTGAATTCAAGGCGCGTCCCAGTAGCTGTTGCCTGATGCGAGATATTCGCATTGAACGTCTGCCCGTCCACGGTGAGCGTATCGTGGATGGCCTGCGTGCCGGCGGTGTGGAAGGTCGCCACGATGTGGTGCCAGGCATCAGGCGTGAATCGCTGTAGAGGGATGCCTGTTGGCTCCCAGGTCTTGGTCGAGTAGTTGAAGACAGTCCAGCCGTTGCTGGCGTAATCAGCCTGCCAGGCGAAGTTGTACGTGTTGCCGTTGACAGTCTGCTGACATTCGAACTCAATCGCCTGAGGCGCGTTGGCGTACTGCCCCGGGACATACAGATCGAATTCATAGCGCAGGTATGTAAGCGGGTTGGGCAAGGTAGGCTGCTCGACGAAGTAGTAGCCGCCGGTATAAGCCGGTCCGCCATTCACGAAGAAGTCAGCAGCGTGTCCGCTGAGGCTTGGGTTTGAGATTCCCTGCGTGAGGTGGTAATCGGGACCTTGTCCGACGCCGCCGACGTTGCCGCATCCACCACAAGTTTGCCAGCCTTGCTGGTTCTGGATACCGGCAATGACGATTGCTCCTGCAGGCGCTGAATCGCCACTCGGTGCCGAAGCCGAGCTTGACGCGGAAGGGGCGCTTGAGCTGGTGGTTGCACCGCCTGTGCTGGAACTCGACGCAGAGCTGCCAGAACTCATGCCCGACGATGTACCCGAAGCTGAGCTGCTCGAAGAAACAGAGGAACCAGCTGAGAACGGCTTAGCCGATCCTGATCCGCAACCCACAATGGAAGCGATGGCAAAAGCAGCCACGCTGAACTGAAGCAATACCTTAGAAACGAAACGCACCAAAACCCCTCGAAACCTAAAATGCAACTGACTGAATTCACAGTAGATTTCGATCTACTCTCGCTATATCGAGCGAGGGGCTTAGGTTGAGGTGGGAAAATCCCTAGGCTCTTCTAGGTGATTCGCTTAGGTCGTTGGAATCAGGAAATCCGGCAAGCCCCGTCAGATGAATAGCTTGTAAAGCATGAGGTACACGACCACGCCAGTCACGGAGACGTACATCCAGATCGGATAAGTCCAGCGCGCGATTCCGCGATGGCGGTCAAACCTGCTCCTGAGACCAAGTGTGAGGGTGATCAGGATCATCGGCACCACAATAATCGCCAGAATCGTGTGGGAGGTTAGGATCGAGAAATAGACCGCCCGCGACCACCCGTGGCCACGAAAGTGAACCGATCCAACGTGCGCGTGGTAATACAGGTAGCAGGCAAGGAAGAGCGACGAAGTCACGAATGCAGTGATCATCGTAGCGCGATGTTTGAGTACTTCTCCCCGCTTAATGAAGCGATGTCCAATCGCGAGCAGCACGGCGGTGATGCCATTGAGTGTGGCGTCAATTCGAGGGAAGATGCTGTAGTCGATGTGCACGCTTAGGCTGCGGGCTGCGTAGTTCTGCGATTCACCATGACAAACGCAGCGCCGAAGATCGCCACTGTAAACGTCCCAAGAATCGCCAACGATGTACTCACTGAGAACAGATTCATGCCGGCAGTTGCGGGGAACAATGCCGTCCTGAGCGCGTCAAGTCCGTAGGTAAGAGGATTCAGGCGCATCACCCACCGAATCCAACCTGAGGCGCCATTGGCAGGAAAAAGCGAGCCAGAGAGCAGCCAGAGTGGAATCAAGAACAGGTTCACGATGGCATGAAATGCCTGCGCCGACTCCATGCGCCAGGCCAGTGTGAATCCCAGCGCGGTTAGCGCAAAGGCCATCAGGAATACCGAGAACACGACAACAAGGAAATCTGCAAAGCTGAAGTGGACGCCAACTGCGGGAGCAAAGACCAGAAAGATGAGTCCCTGAACAGCGGAAAGCGTAGTGCCGCCGAGGACTTTGCCCATCACGATGGCTGTGCGCGAAACCGGAGCGGCCAGCACCGAAGAGAGGAAGCCGCGGTCGCGATCCTCGATCACCGACATCATGGTGAAGATCGACGTAAAGAGCACGATCATCAGCAGCGAGCCGGGAAAGAAATACTGCAGATAGTGCTGATCCCCCGCACTTAAGCGAAATGAGCTGCCAAATCCTGAGCCAATGACCAGCCAGAAAACCAACGGGGATAGGATTACGCCGATCACACGCGTCTTCTGCCGGTAAAAGCGCACGATCTCGCGCCGCCAGAGGGAGACAATCGGCAGCAGTGGGTTTGCGTTCTCGAGAGAGCCGATTACCGGGATTGTTGTCGCTTTTGCCATTGTGAAACTTACTTGATGTATCTGCTACCGCGGACGGTCCTGATTCTCCGTCCGCTATCGCTGACGGCGCTGATTCTCCGTCCAGAACCTGTGACCCGTGCGATTTACGAAGACGTCTTCCAGCGTCGGTCGACTGATATGCACCGACCGGATCTGGCCGGAAAAAGCTTCCATCACCTCTGCTGCGAAGCGGTGTCCGTGCGCACGTTCCAGCCGAACAGTGCCGTCCTCAACCGAGCAAATGATTCCGAATCGCTGATGGATGCGTTCGGCGAGGGTCTCAGCATCTTCCGCCTCAAACTGAATGACGTCGCCTCCGATTTCGGATTTCAACTCTGCCGGCGTGCCGAGCCCGACGATCTTACCGTGACTCAGGATCGCAAGGCGGCTGCAACGCTCAGCCTCTTCCATCAAGTGAGTCGTCACGAGTACTGTGACGCCTTCGTGCTCGCGCAACGAGTCGAGATAAAGCCAAAGATCGCGGCGGGCTCCGGGATCGAGTCCCGTTGTGGGCTCATCGAGGAGCAACACCGATGGACGATGCATCAGACCCTTCGCTAATTCCACTCGACGCTGCATGCCGCCTGAGAAGGTTTCAACCAGATCATTAGCACGATCGCTGAGTCCGACCCGCTCCAGCATCTCAGCAATGCGTTGCTTCAATTGCACGCCGCTCAGTCCGTAGAGATGTCCCTAATGCATCAGGTTTTCGCGCGCGGTGAGTTTCACGTCCACGCTCTGAGCCTGGCCGACCACGCCAATCCGTCGCCGTACCTGGTTCGGTTGCCCAACAGGATCGAAACCCGCGATATGTGCTCCTCCACTTGTGGGCACCATCAGCGTGCTCAGAATCCGAAACAGCGTGGTTTTTCCGCTGCCGTTCGGTCC
>DATLKS010000415.1:0-8437 GCA_035538255.1 Terriglobales bacterium | reverse complement strand
ACAGTTCCAAAAAATGCTCAATGGTTTGTACGATAATGTCAGAAATTAGCTTTTTCGGGCAAAATCTGAGATTTCTTCAAAATAATCACAGAAAATCCGCGAAAATCGCGCTTTTTCGCTTGACACGGGGAGTGCTGCCATCGCATCGTATCCATCGGGAAGATGAAAAAACCCGCATGAACACAGGCGAAGTCGGTCTTCTTCTCACACATCCTGCGATAGGATAAGTTCCCGAGTCGCAATCGAAATTCCCAATCACATCCCGCTAAGGAGGATTCATGGCATCAGGCATGACCAAGACAGCACTCGTCCGAAACATGGCCGAGAAACTCGAGATCAACAACAAACAGGCGGCAGCTTTCCTTCAGCACCTCGCTGATACCGCCATCAAAGAAACCAAGAAGAACGGTGTATTTGTCATTCCCGGACTGGGACGCTTGGTGAAGGCCGAGCGGAAAGCTCGCATGGGCCGCAACCCGCAGACCGGTGAACCGATCAAGATCAAGGCCAAGACCGTCGTGAAATTCCGCGTCGCCAAGGCCGCAAAGGACGCGATCGCCCCCAAGAAGGGATAAGCCCTCGCTGCGCGAAAAAAAGGGCCGGCATATATGTGCCGGCCTTTCTATTTTCCTCTTGAGTTAGTATTAGCCTCGCCGGACATTACATCTCAGCACCATCGCTCAAGTATCATGGATTATAGGGATTTCTCTCTCCGCGAGTGTCCGCGGCGGCGGACATGCGCTCTGCTTGGAATGACATACAAAAAGGCTTAATGGACCGTCAGTACATACGGAATTTCGCGATTATTGCTCACATCGACCATGGCAAGTCCACGCTCTCAGACCGCCTGCTGGAGCTCACGGGTGCGCTGAGCGCGCGCGAGATGCAGGCGCAGGTTCTGGATGCCATGGACTTGGAACGCGAGCGCGGCATCACCATCAAAGCCCATGCCGTTCGCATGATGTACACCGCCAAAGACGGCCAGCAGTATCAGCTCAATTTGATCGATACGCCTGGGCACGTGGACTTCTCGTACGAAGTTTCACGTTCGCTTGCCTCGTGCGAAGGTGCGCTGCTGGTGGTTGATGCCTCGCAGGGCGTGGAAGCACAGACACTCGCGAACGCTTATCTCGCAATTCATAATGGCCTTGAAATCATTCCGGTCATCAACAAGATCGACCTGCCGAGTGCCGATGTCCCGCGAGCCAAAGAGATGATTGAGCATGCGGTCGGTCTCGATGCGTCTGACGCTCTGCTCGTAAGTGCCAAAACAGGACAAGGAGTTCCAGAAGTTCTCGAGGCGATCGTCAAACGTCTTCCGTCGCCAAAAGCACCCGCGGACGCGCCATTACAAGCGCTCATTTTCGATTCGTGGTTCGATTCCTATCGCGGAGTAATTGTTCTCGCGCGTATCGTTGCCGGTACGCTGCGTAAAGGCATGAAGATCCGCCTATGGTCGAATGGCGAAGTTTTCGATGTGGAGCAGCTCGGGGTGCTTACTCCCAAGCCGGTCGAAGTGGATCAACTTGAGGCGGGAGAAGTAGGGTTCCTGATGGCGAACATCAAGAACGTCGCCCATGCCAAGATCGGCGATACGATCACCAATGACGATCGGCCGGCAATCGAAGCCTTGCCCGGTTTCGAAGAACTCAAGCCCATGGTATTCGCCGGTCTCTACACGGTGGATGCGCACGAGCACACGTTGCTGCGCGAGGCGCTGGAAAAACTTCGACTTAACGATGCCTCGTTTTTCTTCGAGCCGGAGAGTTCAGCCGCGCTGGGCTTCGGCTTCCGCTGCGGCTTTCTCGGTCTCCTCCATATGGAGATCATTCAGGAGCGTCTGGAACGCGAGTTCAATCTGGACCTCATCACCACCGCTCCAGGAGTACGTTATCGAATCACCAAAACCGACGGCACCATTGTCGAGGTAGACAATCCTTCAAAGTGGATTTCGCAGAGCGAGATTGCCAAGGTCGAAGAACCGGTGATCACGGCGATGATCATGACCAACGAGGAATACGTTGGCGGGATCCTCAAGCTCGTGGAGGAGAAACGCGGCAAACAAAAGAATTTCGAGTACGTCAGCTCTAACCGGGTGATGCTCACTTACGAGTTGCCGCTGAACGAGATCGTCCTGGATTTCTACGACCGGCTCAAATCGGTTTCGCGGGGCTATGCGTCGCTGGACTACCACTTGTCCGGAATGTGGGAGTCGCCCATGGTGAAGCTCGACATACTGGTTTCGGGCGATCCGGTCGACGCATTGTCGATCATCGTGCATCGCGACAATTCATATGAGCGCGGACGCGCGCTGGCCGCAAAGATGAAGGAACTGATTCCCCGCCAGATGTTTGAAGTCGCCATCCAGGCCGCTATCGGTGGAAAGGTGATCGCGCGTGAAACTGTTGCCGCGATGCGTAAAAATGTGCTCGCGAAATGTTACGGTGGCGATATCACGCGCAAGCGCAAGCTGCTCGAGAAACAAAAAGAAGGCAAGAAACGCATGAAGCGTATCGGACGCGTGGACATTCCGCAGGAGGCTTTTCTTGCGGTGCTGAAGGTCGGTGAGTGAAGCTGCGGCTGTTCTGTTACACAAGTGTGCTTTTTGCCAGTTCCTTGCCGGCTTTGTGTCAATCCAA
The DNA here is from genome assembly GCA_035538255.1 of Terriglobales bacterium. Taxonomy (GTDB): domain Bacteria; phylum Acidobacteriota; class Terriglobia; order Terriglobales; family Acidobacteriaceae; genus Gp1-AA112. Next base: position 5,798 of record DATLKS010000415.1, on the reverse strand, counting down.
CGAGAACACTGCCAACCTGAGCTGCTGGGAGACGCGACGAGGCGGCACCTTCCAAACACGTCATGCAAAAACTCCGGTATCAAAATCGAATGTCAGAGCCGCATACGCGGAAGTCACCGCTGAAGCATCTATGGACTCCGGCCAGGCGCAGTTCTGCAAGAACAAGGTTCAACTGTTCTATTCCCCAGATGGCAAGAACTATAAGTCTGTCTATGAAAAGGCTGGGCTGGATGATCAAGGAGTTGGAATCCGTTTGCTCGGCTGGTCCCATAATGGGAGCCTGCTTCTCATGGAACTCCTGGTGTGGGGATATGACATTGACCGCGATGTGGTTAAGTCCGCGCTGCTGCTCGATGCCGGGACACTACAGGTAAAGGAGCTGCCACTCGGGGACGCTTTTGAGCGAGTATTTGGCAAAGACTGCGAGTTTGATTCATCGGTCATTGGTTGGCAGGGAGATGATCGGGTGCTTATTCGCGTAAGTAAGACATCCTCAACAACTCGCTACCAACAGACATTTTGCGTTGATAAACCAACTATTTACAGCTTTAACCTGCACGAGGGCAAAATCCAAAGCGGTAAACAATAGCGTCATTTTTCTCCAGATCTATTTTTCGCATCATTTCGCTCACTTTTTCCGATAACCAAGATCAAAGGTCTTTTGGGCTGACTTCTGATGAAAATGACTTTCCTCAAAGCTCTTTTTCTGAAACGATTCTGCTGAACTAGCTTTTACTTCAATGGAACCTCTACTGCTCGTCATTCTCGGCCCCACGGCCAGCGGCAAGACCGCATTGTCGCTCAAGCTGGCCGAGCGGTTTGGAGGAGAGATCGTCAGTTGTGACTCAGTAGCCGTGTACCGGGAATTTGAGATCGGGACGGCAAAGCCGAGCAATGAGGAGCGCCGGCGCATACGCCATCACCTTATCGATGTGGCCGGTCCCTCTGAAGAATTCACGGCCGGAGACTACTCGCGACTGGCACGTCGAGCGATTGCCGAGATTAGCGACCGCGGATGCCTACCGATCGTAGTTGGTGGAACCGGTCTCTATTTGCGCGCGTTGATCGAAGGCCTCTTCGAAGGTCCTCAACGCTCGGAGCAGCTTCGCATTCGTCTGCGGCGGCGAGCAGATCAGCGGACCATCGCCCACTTGCATCGTGTGCTGTCCAGACTGGATCCGGAAGCCGCAGATAAGATTCACCCCAACGACACGCCCAAACTGATTCGCGCGATCGAAGTCTGTCTGCTCGCAGGCGAGAGGCTGAGCGTGATGTGGGACAAGGGGCGCGATCCGCTCAGTGGGTTTCGCGTCTGCCGCATTGGTCTTGAACCCGAGCGCAATGCGTTATATGAGCGCATCAACGCTCGTTGCGCGGCGATGTTCGAGGCAGGATTGATCGAGGAGACCCATCGGCTGCTCAAGGCATACCAGTCGCCTGATGTGGCGAACGAGGCTGATCCCCGTCCGATTGCGCGTCCTCTCGGTTCTCTCGGGTACAAGCAGGCAGCACAGCATCTGCGCGGAGAGATCTCGGCTGCGATAGCTCTCTGGTCAGCTCAGCAGGCACACCGCAACTATGCTAAGCGCCAGCTCACCTGGTTTCGGCGCGAGCCTGAGATTCGGTGGTTCGCAACTTTCGGGGATGATCCTGCAGTCCAGAGGGATGCGATGGGAATCGTGGCACAACAATTGAGTACAGAGCGCGGACGGGGAGCAATTGTGACCGGCGCTTCCATAAAATAAGCAAGCAGCCGGATTCCGCCTACCTACTTGTGCGCCTTCATGGTTTGCGGCAGCTAAAATTTAAAGAGATCACATGTCCGCTTCGTACGAATCTGCAGTTGAAAGTCTGCTTTCTTTAAGCCCCGAGCTTTGGACGCATAAAGACCAGAAGCCTCGGCGGAAGTTTGACCTGCAGCACATGCGCGTTGTGACCGAAGCACTCGGGCATCCGGAGCGGCGGTTCCCGAGCATTATCGTAGGTGGCACGAACGGCAAAGGATCAACATCGGCGACCTTGGCCGGCATTTTGCGCGCGGCAAGCTACAAAGCCGGACTTTACACCTCTCCCCATCTTGTGCGCGTCAACGAGCGAATCGCCATCGACGGCGAGACGATCAGTGACGCTGAATTCGCCGAAATCCATTCTCGCATTGCATCTGTCTCCAACGATCTGGTAGCTAAAGGCAAGCTCGACCAGCACCCAAGCTTTTTCGAGACGCTCACGGCCATGGCTTTCGAGTATTTCGCGAGTTCGGGAATAGATATTGCTGTTCTCGAAGTGGGAATTGGCGGCCGTCTGGATGCAACGAATGTCGTCGACCCGCTGCTCTCGGTGATTAGTGACGTATCCCTCGATCACACGGAATGGCTCGGTGACACGCTCACGGAAATTGCGCGGGAGAAGGCCGGGATTGTGCGTCCGGGGGGAACGCTGATAACGCTGCCGCAACATCCTGAAGTTAACGATGAGCTGGGAGAGCGAGTTCGGGAATTGAATGCTCGTGTAGTGAATGCTGCGGCTTACGTTCCACCCATTAGTCCAGCGGCGAGAGTCATCCAAACAGAAGACGCCAAACTTCCGCACAATCGGTATTCGCTTAATATCCTGCAAGAAGAAACTGAAATCGATTCTCCGCTGGCCGGCCGCCATCAATTGCGCAACCTCGCTCTAGCGATCGCATCTGCTGTGGAATTGAAACGGAGCTTTGGTTACAACATTTCCAATGCCGCTATTGCCGAAGGCATTGCCCGTACACGCTGGCCCGGCCGCTTTCAGGTTATTCCAGGTGCGCCCGAAACGGTACTGGACGTCGCGCATAATCCTGCGGGTGCCTGGGCTCTTCGTTCCGCCCTGTCTGCGCGCTACGAGTCCGAGCCTCTCACCATCATCTTTGGCGTGATGCGCGACAAAGACATCGCCGAGATCGCTGAGATTCTTTTTCCTCTCGCCGATGAGGTGATTGCCACTCGCGTAAACAGCCCAAGGGCGGCTTCAGCAGAAGAGATTCGTCAGCTCACTTCGCATGTCGGGACGGAAATAACGCTGGCAGGAGACGTTGCCGACGCGGTCCAGCTCGCCCGCAGTCGCGGCAGGACAACCGTGATTACCGGGTCAGTGTACCTGGTGGGAACAGCGCTGCAATTGCTTATGCCTTATACTTCCTAAGCTCCTGGCTCACGTAAGCTTCCGATTCCAAGTGCCAATGGCGACGACGTAAAAGCCCAGAACTTTAGCTGCTCAGGAGCTTAGAAGCTTTCTTTACAATGATGAGGTGGAAGACGGCATAAGTCTCATCGAGCTTGAAGAGCAGCAAAAGGCCTCTCGGTCTGTAACTCGGAGCAGAGTCGCCCAGTGGCTCAGCCGTCTGCGCTCCTATTTCGTTCTCGATCCTCTAGTCTTCTTTTGCACGTTCATCTTCGGAAGCGCGTCACTGGTGGCTTCCTTTTTCGATCCAAAGGGCGAGAAACAACATGCCATCGCTAGTACCTGGGCGCGGTGGGTTCTGACAACGGCAATGTGCCCTGTGAAAGTAGTTGGTCTCGAACACATCGATAGCTCGAGACCTGCCGTCTATGCAGCGAATCACATTTCAGCCCTCGACATTCCGCTGCTGTATGCAAATTTACCGTTTCAATTTCGCATTCTCGCCAAGCGAGAGCTATTCCGGTATCCATTTATTGGCGGACATCTGAAGCGCTCCGGACAATTTCCGGTGGATCAGAGCAATGCCCGCGCGTCGATTCGCAGCCTCGGTCGCGCAATCGAAGCACTGAAACAAGGCATGCCTCTGGTCATTTTTCCCGAAGGGGGAAGAGCCGCCGATGGTCACATCATGCCATTCATGAGCGGCGCCTTCTACGCGTCCATCAAAGCGCAGGTACCGGTTGTTCCGATGGCGATCGTGGGAACCTTCGAAGCGCTACCGATGAATTCGTACCACATCCAGCCCAGGGAGCTGCACCTCATGATCGGCAGCCCGATCTCGCCCGACGGCCATAGCATGAAAGATCTCGATAGCCTGACTGCTAAAACGCAACGCGCAATCGAAGATATGTACTATGCAAACGCGGAGATCCCAGATCCGCGGAGAGGTGCTGAATCCTAATTCAAAACGGAGCAACGGAGAACACGGAGAATCGGCTGCTTGAGTAATCTCAAACTGGAGAGGCGCTGCTGGTTTCCAATCACTCAATTACCTAATTACCCAATTTGAAATTCCTCGGTGTCTCCGTGGTAAATCACTCGGTCGAGGTTTTCACGATCGTGATTTGCGGAAGCTGAGTGTTCCAGTCGGCGCTCACGTGCTCGAAGGTTTGACGGAATTCGCGAGTCTGCCCTGGTTTCAGAGGGGCGGTGCTGAGCGGCGCGGTATCGATATAAGGTTCGCGGGTGGTAATTACCATCAGGCGCTGAGTGTCTTTTTGCACAACCTGTCCCATCGCGTCGTGAAAGAGGATCTGCATCAGCGCGCCGTTCACTGTTTTGTTTCCGTTATTCGTGATTTTGCCTTCCAGGTACGTGACTTCCTGCCCTGCAAAGTTGGCGGCCGAGCTCATGGATACGCTTGAAATCGCCAGATTTGACGCATACGGATCGGGAGTCGCAGGTGCCGATGCTTCGCCGGGAGTTTTTCTTCCAAAGAAAATAAACAGGGCTATGACAACCAATACCGCGAGCGCACCGATTGCAATGGGAATGATTGGAGGCCGCGATTCCTCGGTCTTATTTGCTTCCGCGCCAAACGAGGGCACCGGAGTAGGAGACTCGCCCATGCTCAGGATTGTACCGCCGCGCCTTTCCTTACGCTCATCGCGGTTGGCGTTTGCTAGCATCACTTCATGCCAGCTCCGCTGGTCCAGATTCGGAAGCTCAGAAAGAGTTACTACCGAGGCGGGGGGATTCTATCGCGCGGCCCCGGCGAGGAATTTCGCGCTGTCAACGAGATTTCCCTCGACATTTTTACCGGCGAGACGCTGGGTCTGGTGGGGGAATCCGGGTGCGGCAAGACAACACTGGGACGTATGGTGCTGCGGCTTGTCGAACCAACGTCTGGATCTGTGCGTTTTGACGGACACGATGTGCTCGCTGCTTCCAATTCGGAACTGCGCCGCCTCAGGCGAGACATGCAGATCGTGTTCCAGGATCCATTCGCGTCACTCAATCCGCGCCAGCGCATCTTCGACATCGTTCGCGAGCCTTGGATGATTCATGCAAACGATACCCTAGTGGGGAATGGAAGAAATGGTATTCGATCTCGTGCTGCGGAGCTTTTGAAAGCAGTTGGACTTGATGAGTCCGCCCTCGATCGTTATCCACACGAGTTCTCGGGCGGGCAGAGGCAGCGCATCGGTATCGCCCGTGCTTTAGCTCTGAAACCGCGATTTGTTGTGCTGGACGAGCCGGTATCTGCACTTGATGTCAGCGTAGGTGCCCAGATCGTGAACCTGCTGGCCAAACTTCAGCGCGAGTTTGGACTGACATATCTCTTCATTTCGCATTCCATGCCGATTGTGCGTTATCTCTCGACACGAATAGCAGTGATGCGGAAGGGCGAGATCGTGGAACTGGGAGATACCGAGCAGATAACGTCTGCTCCGCAGCATGAATACACAAGAACGCTGCTGGCTGTGACGCCGGAAGTCGAGAGTTTCTAAAGCTAGCCACCATCCAACCTGCAGCACTGGCGGGCATCTAACACTTAAAGTGAGTCGCCCCTGAAGCAAGCTAGCTTATCTTTCATTTCTCGCTTGCGAGGAGTGATCTAAAGTTTCAAGACGTTGCACCGCGCGGAA
>DATLKS010000414.1:0-3918 GCA_035538255.1 Terriglobales bacterium | reverse complement strand
AAGCCGCAGGCAAGGCGGAGTTCATTTCGATTTTCAAAGCGCCAGAGGTTCGCGCAGCGCATTTGGCGTTGAGGTCCTGATCACCACGGAGCCACGCAGAACACGGAGAAGCAACGGTTCGGAATGCCCCACACTGTATTTCTCCGTGTTCTCCGTGGCTTCGTGGTGAACTAGAATCAAAAGACAATGGTCAAAACCCTCGAATGGACTGACGCGGGCGTACGCTTTATCGACCAGACACGCCTGCCGACGGAAGAAATTTACGTAACCTGTCGCGACTACCGCGAAGTTGCCACTGCCATCCGCGACATGATCGTGCGCGGAGCGCCCGCAATTGGTGTTTCTGCCGCAATGGGAGTGGCTCTCGGAGTGCGTAATTCCCAGGTGAGGAACGTCGCCGAACTACGTCGCGAACTTGACGAAATCTGCAATACGCTGGCGGCAACCCGGCCGACCGCAGTCAATCTCTTCTGGGGGATTCAGCGCATGCGCGATCGCTTCGAGCAGCTTTCATCCGAGCCGATCGAGACCATCAAGAGCGAACTGATTGCAGAAGCGCAGCAGATGTATCTGGCTGATATTGCTGCCTGCGAGGTGATGGGTCGCAACGGCGCAGTGCTCATGCCTTCCTCCGGCGGCGTGCTCACGCACTGTAATGCCGGAGCTTTGGCCACCTGCGGATATGGCACAGCACTGGGCGTGATTCGCGCGGCGGTTGAAGCCGGGAACAAGATTCACGTGTTCGCCGATGAGACGCGTCCGTTTCTTCAGGGATCGCGGCTTACAGCCTGGGAGCTAACCAAAGACGGAATTCCCACAACGGTCATCTCCGACAATATGGCTGGAGCCATGATGAAGCAAGGCAAAATTAGCGCTGTGGTTGTCGGTGCCGACCGCATTGCGGCAAATGGAGATGTCGCTAACAAGGTCGGTACATATACCATTGCGGTGTTGGCCAAGGAACACGGTATCCCGTTCTATGTAGCGGCGCCGTGGTCCACCATTGATCTCGCGACTCCCACCGGCGACTTGATTCCCATCGAGCAGCGTTCCCCGCGAGAAGTAACACACCTGGCTGGAAAACAGCTCACGCCGGATGGTGTAAGCATCGAGAATCCCGCATTTGACGTGACCCCACATCAATACGTCAATGCGATCATCACTGAACGCGGAATCGCCAAGGCTCCATATTCGGAGTCGCTGCTCAAGCTGGCCGAAGTGCAGGAGCCAATCTCGACCGGGATACCGGCGGAAGCTACGCGATAGTCTGGCGGCCCATCGATATCTGCCAACTTGTTTTGCGAGGCCAGCATCCTTCTACGAAGGAGCGAACCAGACCTATGCCCATATCAACCAAGCTGACCGAACTAGCGACCAAGCCCTTGCCCAAGGTCATTAATCCAAAAACACATGCCATTATCGATTGGGCAACCGCTGGCGCATTTACCGCCTCTGGGGCGCTGCTCTGGAGAAAGAACAAGCGTGCTGCTCTGGCCTCGATGATCTGCGGCAACCTGGTCGGCAGCTTGATTTTCCTCACCGATTGTCCCGGCGGAGTCTGGAAGAAGATCAGCTTCGAAACGCATGGCAATATCGATCCTGGTGTATCGGCGCTCGTGGCTTCGATGCCTAATCTGCTTGGCTTCTCAGGCGAGAGTGAATCAAAGCTATTCCAAAGCATGGGAATCGGTCTGGCCGCCGTGCGCAGCATGACCAACTTTGAGGAAGGCACGAGCAACGCTGAGACGCGAAGCAGGGCAGCTTGACCTAACGGCCTCTGCTTTCCGAACACCCGGCCAGCCTTGGCCGGGTTCGCATTTTTCGGGCTGAAGATTCATTTTGTCGGAATCCGCGAACACATCTGCTACCGCAGACACTGACAGAACTTAGCTGCCGCACACAGTCAACTACGGGAACATTCGCTCCTGCAGTTGCGTATCAATAAGCAGGGAGTTGTGTGCGCAAGAACACGGCGCGCCAAGCTTGCCTCCGCCCGAATCCAGTGCCAGACTTAAGCATCTACATCTACAAAGCATATGGGAAATAACCTCAAGACGCTTGCGCTGCTGACCGGCATGACGCTGTTTCTGATGTTTGTCGGAGAAGCGATCGGTCCGCGGCTCGGCACTCAGCACGGAATGGCGATTGGATTGGCGATTGCCGCAGTCGGCAACTTCATCAGCTACTTCTTCTCCGACAAGATCGCTCTATCGATGTATGGCGCACAGCCAGTATCCCGTGAAGATCTTCCGCGTGTGTACAACGTTGTAGAACGCATGACGCAGCGCGTCGGACTGCCGATGCCTAAGATTTATGTAATTCCCACGGACTCGCCCAATGCATTCGCAACTGGACGCAATCCGTCGCATGCTTCTGTTGCCGTAACGCAGGGAATCCTCAACCTGCTGGATGACGAAGAGCTTGAAGGCGTACTCGCGCACGAATTAGGCCACGTGCGCAATCGCGACATTCTCATTAGCTCTGTGGCGGCAACCCTGGCGGGAGCGATTACCTGGCTGGCGCGCATGTCCATGTGGGCAGGCATGTTCGGCGGCTACGGCGATCGTGACGATCGCGAACGCGGCGGCGGATTTACTGCTTTGCTGATGATGATTCTTGCGCCGATTGCTGCATTGCTGATTCAAATGGCAATCTCTCGCTCGCGCGAATACGAGGCCGACCACACCGGGGCGAACACAACCGGCAATCCCTACGCCTTAGCTCGTGCGCTGGAGAAATTGGACGCCTGGTCAAAGCGCCGTCCGATGATTGCGTCGCCATCTACGGCTCACTTGTTCATCGTGGCGCCTATGGTTGGCGGCGAGACGCTGGCGAACTTATTCTCCACCCATCCTCCAATAGCAAAACGAATTGAGCGATTGACGGGACGGCCGGCGGAGCTTCAATAGAGAGTCTTCCCAAGACATAACAAACGCGATTTTGGTGCGATAAGAAAAATTCTAGGGCCTTTGGCTCTACGATTGTGTTCCCGCACCCGACTCGCTTTTTGATCGGATGGTGCAGTCGCAGCAAAATCTCCTCTGCTCATGTTACAAATTTGCGCATGAAGATTTTCATCCTGCTTGCGTGCATGCTCCTCGCATTCTTAGCTGTCATCGCTGCTGACCTGCCGTCGAAGAAAGAGGTTCGTGGCGCTCACGGCATTGTCCTGCCACCTCCGCCGCCGACCCAGGCCAAGCCGGTAACTGACGAGGTCTCAGGACACAAGCTGACAGATCCGTACCGCTGGCTGGAAGATTCGAAGACTCCGGAGACGCGGTCCTGGATCGATGCGCAGATGCGCTACACGCAGCAGTATCTCTCTCAGGTGAGGATCCGGCCGGAGATTGTCAAACGGCTCACAGAACTCGAACATGTCGAAACCGTGGGCATTCCGGTCGAGCGCAGCGACACTTACTTCTACAACAAACGTTTACCAGACGAGAACCAGGCATCGATCTATATCCGCAAGGGCCTGCACGGCGCCGATGAGCGCTTGATCGATGCCACCAGGCTGAGCGCCGATCAGAACACGTCGGTGCACATCAACGATGTCTCCAAGGACGCGGCGCTGCTTGTTTATGGTGTGCGCGAAGGCGGCGCGGACGAGCAAAGCGTACACCTGCTTGATGTCGCCAATCGGAAGGAACTCGCAGACGTGCTCCCGACCGCGCGTTATGGAGGCGCGAGCCTTACGTCCGATAAGCAAGGCCTCTACTACTCGAAGTACGGGCCAGCGGGCACCGTGGTGTACTACCACCAAATCGGTCAACCCGTGGATTCTGACCAGCTTGTCTTCGGCAAAGAATTTAAGGGCGAGGCTCTGGGCCAGATGGAGTTGATCAACGCGCAGGTCACCGAGAACGGACGCTATCTGATCATCACTGTCTCGCATGGTGTGCCAGCAAAGCGGGAGGA
>DATLKS010000413.1:0-3659 GCA_035538255.1 Terriglobales bacterium | reverse complement strand
AATCGCAAAGACCTGAAAGCCGCGTTCGTCTTCTACGGACCGCCTCCGCCGAAGGACACGATTAAAAACATCACCGCCCCGGTGTATGGATTTTATGCGGGCAACGACAATCGCATTGACGCGACGATTCCTCAGGCGAAGGAAGATATGGCAGCTGCGGGAAAGACGTACGAACCAGTGACATACGAAGGCGCAGGTCACGGATTCATGCGTGCGGGAGAGGCTCCCGACGCAAGCGAAGCCAACAAGAAAGCACGCGCCGAAGCCTGGGAACGGTGGAAGAGTCTTCTGGCGAAATACTGAGCTGGTTGGCATCACCCAGAGTGCTTTGCCCCCGGAGCGCGGCTGACAATTGTGCCGAATCGGGACTCGAGAAGTTTCGAATTAAGTAGGACGCCGCCGCGACGAGAGCTGACAGATTTCGACACGGTGACCGCCACGATACTGGTTGGAGGTCCAGTCCGCGGTGTTGCTGTCGAGCGGATCTGCTTTCCCTCTGCTCGGACCTAAGAGCAGATCCCGCTGCACAAACCCAAGTCATACAGCGAGAATGTCTTGGTGACGCAGCGGGGATGACAGCACCTGGAATCTCTTCGTTTCATCGCGTTTCGTCGCGTTCCACGTATCTCTGAATTCAGACTGCCCGTGTAACATTGAACTCATGTCATCGCAGGATTTTGCCATCGCTATCATGGCTGCCGGAAAGGGCACTCGGCTCAAATCAAAGCGCCCCAAGGTTCTGCACGAAGTTGGCGGCAAACCGCTGCTGGAACATGTGATTCGATCTGCAGCCGAGGTAGTGCCGCCCAAAAACATTTTCGTCATCATCGGCCACGAAGCCGAGCGTGTGCGCGCCGCCGTTGCGGATAGCGGAGTCAACTTTATTGTCCAAGCCGAACAGCGCGGCACCGGACATGCAATTCAAACCGCACGGAAAGAACTCGCGCAGTTCTCGAATTTTCTTGTGCTGTCGGGCGACGCCCCGCTCATCCGGCCGGAGACCATCCGGCGCATGCGCGACTTCCATATCGCGCAAGATGCGGCCATGACGATTCTCACCGCGCGTCCGGCTGATCCAACTGGCTATGGACGCGTTCTCCGCGAGGGCTCGACCGATCGTGTGGCCGCTATCGTCGAGCAGAAATCACTTCGGCCGGAACAGTCCAATTTGGGAGAGATTAATTCCGGCTTCTACGCGTTTCACTCGAAGCCGCTCTTCGCCAATATTGACCGGCTCAGCACGGACAATCCGCACGCCGAGTACTACCTCACCGACATGGCTGCGCTGCTTGTCGCCGAAGGACACAAAATTGTGGCGATCCGCGCCGAAGATCCCGACGAAGTGCTAGGTGGGAATACCATCGCGGAACTTGTCAGCCTCGACGCGAACATGCGCATGCGCAAAGCGCACTCTCTGATGAGCCAGGGAGTGACCGTCTTCCGTCCGGAAACTTGCGTGATCGACGAAGATGTTTGCGTTGGCGCCGACACCACGATCGAGCCCTTTGTTCAACTGCTGGGGACAACGTCTATCGGAGAGAACTGCCGCATCCGCTCCTATTCGGTGATCAGCAACTCGCAAATCGCCAGCGACGTGAATATACGTCCTGGATGCATCATCGACGAGAGCTCCATTTCATCTGGCGCCATCATCGGCCCGTATTCCCACATGCGTCCTGGCAGTCACATTGGCGAGGGAGCGCACATCGGCAACTTCGTTGAGACGAAGAAGCTGCGCATGGGCCGCGGATCGAAAGCCAATCACCTCACTTATCTCGGGGACGCGGAGATCGGCGCCGGAGTAAACGTAGGGGCGGGTACCATTACTTGCAACTACGATGGGGTAAGCAAGCACCAAACAGTCATCGAAGACGGGGTGTTTGTAGGCAGCGATTCAACTCTTGTGGCGCCGTTGAAAATCGGGCATGGAGCGTACATCGGTGCAGCCTCATGCATCACGGACAATGTGCCGCCAGATTCGCTGGCGCTTGGACGCGGAATGCAGGTGGTCAAAGAAGGCTGGGCGAGACGAAAACGGGAGGAACGCCCGAAGAAATCTTGAAGGGGTGATCCCGCAGAGCGCGGTAGAGCAACTCAAAGCTGCCCAACCTCGCCCCGCGGGATTGGCCAGAGCACCCGACCTCGTTAATTCGCCAGGAGTTCTCGCAGTTTCAATCGCGCCTGGAAAAGCCCGGCTTTCACTTCCATTTCGGTAATTCCAATGGTGCGGGCGATACGAGCATGATCGTAATTTTCTACGTCATGCATGAGAAAGATCAGCCGCTCGGTTGAGGGCAGTTGTATTACCGCGCGCTCTAGATCGGCACGCCGGGTATTGCGGCGCACTTCGTTCACCTGGGTTGCTGGTTGGCACTCTACGGTGAGAATGCCGATCGGAGTGAGTTCGCGCAGTTCAGTCACCAAGGCGCGGTCGATGGTTTCCGCATCCGGTTTGTGGCTGGCCGCAAAGACGCGGCAAAAAGTGGCGGTCATTACGTCTTCCGCCATGAGTTCGTTGCCTGTCATGTAATACGACAGCGAGTACACGCGATGGCGATTTCCTTCAAATACATCGCGATAGTGATCGGCGCTAGTCTGTTCAGCTTGCTGGATAATCGGGAGAAATGCAGCGAGCTGGATTGCGTCAACACGACTCGACATTAGGGCCCCTGTATTCGTAATCTGATCTGCGTTTCGTTAAGGGTACTGCAGTTACCTCGCCAATCGAATGCTGCTGGCCAGTGCTCATCAGGTGCAATTCAGGTTTGCTATCGTGACCTTAGAAATCCCGCAGAATGTGGGGCTAACACCCCGAAAGTGTTGAAATTTTGGGCCTAAGGTTTTCCGCAGCAGCAAGACCCAGCACAGCCTCCATAGAATCCATAGTTTTCCACAGGGAACTGTGGAGCCTAAAAGTGGCATTTTGATACCACTTCTGTGCCGTTTAACGGCATTCTCCCTATGTAACAGTTACATCGTGTATCGGCCGCGGTGTTTTCTGGATGCCAAATTTCCAATCGAGCGATTGATGAATCTCAATTGCCCGGGAGTTGCGGCCCAGCGCCAGGTCTCCTTTTCAGTGGGTATGCCGGTACTCACCTTGTTACTTCCGGTGTGCCTTTCAGTGAAAAGCTTGAGGCTGAAGTTTGACGAATGTGAGTAGAATGGCAAAGCCCTCACCGGAAGTCTGCACCTAATCCATGGCATCTGAACGAATCCTGGTCGTCGATGACGAAGAGGCGATACGCGAGATCGTCTCGTCCATGCTGCAGAATGCAGGCTATGCGACGATGCAGGCGATCTCGGGTAAACAGGCGCTTGAAATTCTAGGCTCTGGCGAAGAGTTCCAGCTCATGCTCTCGGACCTGATGATGGCTGAGATGGATGGCATCGCGCTGCTGGATCGCGTGCAGGATTGTTATCCGGATATGCCGGCGATCATGGTGACGGCTGTCCACGACATTTCCGTGGCGCTGGCTGCGATCCGAAACGGCGCCTACGACTACCTTCTCAAGCCATTCGAGCGCGAGCACCTTCTGGCGATGGTGAAGCGGGCACTGGAGCACCGCAAACTACGCCTTGAAAACCGAGCATACCAATCCAATTTGGAATCGCTGGTGCAAGCACGAACCGAGCAGCTTCGCCAAACAATGGCCGAT
>DATLKS010000412.1:0-2160 GCA_035538255.1 Terriglobales bacterium | reverse complement strand
TGCTCAGGTGCTTGACCATCTTGATGCGCTGCGACTCGCCGCCCGACAGCGTATCGGTTTCACGGCTCAGGCTGAGGTATTCCAGGCCAATATCGATCATGTGCTGGAGCCGCTCGATCAAAGAGTCGACCATTGGCGCGGCGACGGGGTCTTTGATCGCCCTGATGACCTCGATCAGTTCGTCAACCTCCATCGCCGCCAGTTGAGCGATGTTGTACCCATTGATCTTGCAACCGAGCGCCGCCTGGCTGAGTCGCGCGCCTTTACAGAGGGTGCATGGCCCGTAAGTCATGTAGGGCGCTACTGCATTCTGCGTGCGCTCGGAGTAGGTTTTCACGTCGCGCGTGATGTATTTGTGGCTGAACCTATCGACAATGCCTTCCATGGTTATGTTGACAGGTTTGCCTCCAAACTGCAGCTTGACTTTGTAGGGTTTGCTGTGGAGGAGCAGATTCAGCTCTTCGTCGCTGTAATCGTCCAGCTTCTTATCATTATCGAACAGACCCGACTGGGTTAGGATGTTCCACCCCCAGCTCTCTACGGCATATTCCGGGAAGAGGATAGCCCCCTCGTTGAGAGATTTGGATTTGTCAAGAAACTTGTCGAGATCGACGCCTATCTTGCGGCCAATGCCATTGCACTCCGGACACATGCCCTGCGGGTCGTTGAACGAAAAGGCATTGGAATAGCCCACGAACGGCTGCCCGATGCGCGAGTACAGCAACCGTAACACTGAATAGATATCGGTAATCGTGCCCACCGTCGAGTGGGATCCGCCGCCAAGATGTTTCTGGTCGACAACAATGGCCATGCTCAAGTTTTCGATGGCGTCGGCGTCTGGTTGGGCGTAGCGGGGCAGGAAGTTACGGACGAACGTGCTGAAGGTTTCGTTCAACTGGCGGCGCGCTTCGGAGGCAATGGTATCGAAAACGATGGACGATTTCCCCGACCCGGATACACCGGTAAAGAGAGTGATTTTGCGCTTCGGAATGCGCAACGATACATTCTTCAGATTGTTTTCACGTGCGCCGCGTATCGTTATATATTCCTGGGACACAAGGTGCATTGTTTTGCGATCCCCTCGATTCACGACTTTTGAGCCGCCTGAGGCGGCCAGTTGGGCGTTTCAATACCGAACTGCCTGGCGTACTCGGCGTTGAGCCGTTGCCAGCCGAACTTCATCGCCTCGCCACCAACGATGCGGCCGATGGGAGTTCCGCTGAGCAGGTGATCCAGAACATCGAAACACATGTGCCATCCGGCAGCACCCATCGAGATGAAGCGGCGACCGATGTTAGTCCACAGCGTCAGGCGTGTGCCGAGACCGGTGGCTTCGAGTTCCCACCGCATATCGAAACCACCCCAGTTGTACTCAAGCAACGATGGCGCGTCGGCTCGCGTCACTCTTGTTTCGGAAACCTGCGGCGTGGGCGCTCCCACCGTAGTGAGCTTCACCGTGGTTCCAACCGTAGCCAGGCTCCCATCGGCGTCGAAGGGAGCCCACTCGCGCAGATGCGCCGGGTCGGTGAGCGCCTGCCAGACTTTTTCCGGCGAGTGGCGCAGCTCTCTGACGAGAATGAGAGTCCACTTCTCTCCGTCCTTTCGTATCTGCGCTCCGCTGGCCGGACCCGGTGTGTACTGCTCGCGATCGCCCACTTTTTTCTCCTTAGCGTGAATAGCATGCCAGTTGGGTCAGCTGAATCAGGTTGCCGCAGGTGTCCTTCAGCATCGCAATGGTCGAGCCGGTCACGTCGGTGGGCGGCATTGTGAACTCGGCGCCGCGCGCCTTGATCCGCTCGTAGTCGCCCTTGACATCGTCGGTGTAGAACATGATCGCGGGCTGGCCCTGTTGAAAAATCGCCTGCTGATACGCTTTGGCCGCGGGGTTGTTGTTCAGCGCCAGCTGCAACTCAGTGCCGTCTGGATCCTCGGCCGGAACCACGGTCAGCCAGCGATACGGGCCTTGGCTGAAATCGGTCTTCTTGGTAAAGCCCAGTACTTCCGTATAGAAGCTCAGGGCGGTGTCCTGGTTGTCGACGTATAGGCTAGTGACTTTGATTTTCATTTCTTTTCTCCTTTGTCGCGTTTGCGCTTGGGCCGCGACGCTCTCTCCCGTGTCTTCTTTTTTATCGGTCCTAATTGATCCGTGGGATCGAGGTG
>DATLKS010000411.1:0-4200 GCA_035538255.1 Terriglobales bacterium | reverse complement strand
AAGGCGATGAATTCTGCGGAATTACCGTCCCGGCACAGCGAAGGATTGCGCGTCGCTATATCCATTTGCGCCTTCCTGATATCAAGAAGCTGCTGCGGTCGCGTGTGCACGAGCACCGCTTCACCGCGCTGGAGATCCTGGTTTTTCAGTACGAGCGTGGAGACGAGGCGGTCCAGAGCGACATATTTTCCTTCTATGTTGCGAATACCAAGCACATCAACAACTGGGACCTGGTAGATACATCCGCGCCATACATCGTCGGGGCGCACCTGCGCTCACGTGCGCGCGCGATTCTGTATCGTTTGGCGAAGTCTTCGAATCTGTGGGAGCGACGGATTGCGATGGTGTCCACGATGGTGTTCATCGCGCAAGGTGATTTGAAGGATACATTCGCGATCGCCAAGCTCCTGCTTGATGACAAACATGATCTGATCCACAAAGCGGTTGGTTGGATGTTGCGTGAGGCAGGCAAACGGTCGCAAGCGGCATTGCTTGACTTCCTCAAACGGAACTACTCCGCTTTGCCCAGAACCGCGCTGCGCTACGCTGTCGAACGGCTGCCGAAAGCGCTGCGCAGACGCGCACTCAGAGGCGAGTTTGGCTAGACTGGCTGCGAATTCCGTACTTCTGGACCTGTTCGATGCAGGATTCAGTCCGTTCTCGGTACGTAACCGGTGCGGTAGTACACCTGCAGCGGAAGATAGCTGTCTGACCTTGCGACACGGACTTTGATCTTGCGCCACTTGTGGTTTTCTGTTGTACGCGTGGGACGATAGCCGAGAATGTACTGATTGCGCAGTTCCAAACTGGCGCGAGCAGCAGCATCGGGAATGCCGGCAGGATTATCCAGGGCGATGGTGCGCCCGCCGGTAGATTCAGTGACCTCGGTGAGCCATTGTCTTCCAAATCGCTCCTCCAATTTTTCCGTGATCATCAGAGCGGGAGCATCGCAAACGTCGATGGCGTAAATCTGCACATCGGACTCGCGGGCGATACGTTTGATTTGCCGCAGACTATGACGGCTATTGTTGTCGCCTCCATCTGAAATGACGAGCAGCGCCTTGCGGGAGTACTTCGCGTTACGTAGTTTGGCGAGTCCCATGTAGATTGCATCAGCTAGTGCCGTGTTGCCTTTTGGCTTAGCTGCGGCGAGCGAAGCCTGGACCTTCTCAAAAGACCGCGTAGTATCTGCTAACAATTTCGGCTTATCGGCGAAGGTAATGACGAAGTAATCGTCCTCAGGGTTGGCGTTCTTGAAGAACTCAGTTGCGGCCTCGCGTACCGCGTCGATCTTGTTCGCCATGCTGCTGCTCAAATCGACGAGGATGCCAACGGAGAGCGGCGCGTCCTCGGTGCTGAAATATTGGATCTTCTTTTCGCTCTCGCCCTCGAACAACTTGAAGTTGTTTTGTGCAAGGTCGACTACGGGATGATTTTTCGTATCTGTCACGGTGACGGGCACCAGCACCATTTCGACATCGATCCTCAGGCGGTCCGCTGCAGGTACTCCAGCTGAGATGGTTTTGTGCGCCTCCGGGCGCGGCGTGATGTGGACGTCGTCAGTGGACTGCCCCATGAATCTGCTCACGCAGACGATGCTCGCCATGAGCACCACAAAGCGAACAAGTCGACCCAGAATGTTGACTGAAAAGAGAAGGCAACTACCGCTGAAAACGAGAGAACGACGTAAGGGCATGGCCGACAACCCAGGGTATTGGTTTGAAGTGGTGTCGGGAATTATCCGCCGAATGGGAGAAATGCGGAAGCAAAAAGTTTGGGTAGCTTTAACTCCAGGCTTCGTCTTTTAGGGGATCTTCGAAGTCTGAACAATCATCGGAGCGATCGATCCCCGGCGGTTCCACCACTCACGGCGGATTTGCGCTGGAGCGAAATCCCTGGTATTCCCCAGGGTCGAAACTGTCCTACATCTTTGTTACGGGATTGGGAGGCGTTCCTTGACCGTGAGCCGCTTCTTCTTTACGCACGGCGGCTTCAGCAGCCTGGAAGCCAAGCTTAGAGTGAGTTCCGTCGCAGAACGGCTTATTCACCGACCCGCCACAGCGACACAGAGAGAATGCCGGCTTGCCGGTTAGGTCCCACTCGCGCCCTTCGGCGTCCACCAGCTTCACTGGCCCTTCAACGCGATAGGGACCATTCGGTTTCACTGTGATCTTCACGTCCGCCATTGAGTTCTCGCCTCCTGCTCCAGTGTAATTGAGCGATACCGTTGCCGGTCAAAAATGCTCTAGAGACCTATTTCCGGAATGCTACGTTGATCAGCAACTTTTCACCCGATACATCGACAACATTGCAAAAAGAGCGCTCGCCTTGGCGCGTAAAGTCAAGTGAAACGCGGCTATTGCCGACTCGGAGGTTACGGATGCGAAGAAAATCGAGCCAATCGGGAAGCGCTGGGTTCACGATATTCAGTTCCTTGCGCGCGGCTGAAGGACGAATGCCAAGTACTGAAGTCAGCAGCAAGAAGAATGCTCCCGAAGCCCACGCCTGTGGTGAGCATGAAACTGGGTAGTGCACCGGTTCGTCATACTCGCTGCGCTGCACACCGCAGAAGAGTTCAGGCAAACGATAATCCCGGAAGTTCAGTGCTGCCTGATACAAGCAAGTAAAAATCTTCTTTACTTCGTCGCGGAATCCATAGAGCGCCATTCCATGCGCAACCAACGAGTTGTCATGCGGCCATATCGAGCCACGGTGATAGCTCAGCGGGTTGAAGACGCGTTCAGATGCCGCCAAGGTTCGCCAGCCCCATCCGGATTGCATATCGTCGCGCATGACGCGCTGCACGACCAGACGAGCGCGATCCCGTGAGATAGCGCGCGTGAAGAGCAGGTGCCCGGCATTGGAGGAAATCACTTCGAGCGGACGCTTATGGCTGTCGAGCCCCATTGCGTAAAAATTCTCAGAAGAAAGCCAGAAGCTCTTTTCGATTTTCTTGGCAAGCTCAGCCGAGGACCTGCGCAGCCGGTCGGCGCGATCAGTGTCGCCGAAGACACGCAAGAGCTGCGCCATCCGGTACTGCGCCTCATAGCAGTAGCCCTGGACCTCCACCAGCGCAATTGGAGGCGCAGCAACGCTACCGTCGCGATGCATGTTGGCATCCCAAGAGTCCTTCCACCCCTGGTTCGTCAGCCCCTTTGGCGAACGTCGTTTGTATTCCACCAAGCCATCGCCATCCAGATCTCCATAGTTCTCGATCCAATCGAGAGCGGCCCTGGCGGCAGGCAAAAGATCTTTTACAAGCTTTTCATCGCCAGTCCAGTTGAAGGTTTCACTGAGGAGGATAAGAAAGAGCGGAGTTGCATCAACCGATCCGTAGTACGGACCGAAGGGCATCTCCCCTGCCCGGGTCATCTCGCCAGTGCGATACTCGTGCGGAATCTTGCCCGGCTCTTCATCCAGCCAATCGTTGAACTGCTTTCCCTGGTATCGGGAAAGCACTCGTAGCGTCTCCCCCGCCAAACGCGGATTCAGAAGCAACGCCTGATATGCAGAGATGAGTGAATCCCGGCCAAACATGGTTGCGAACCAAGGAATACCGGCCGCGACGATGTGCTGGTCGCCGTTGGGAATCTGCAATGCATGAAAATCCGCGATGCAGGTGTTTAGAGCCTCATCAAAGATGTCGTTGCTGCTCTCAAACCTGGTGGAGTCCTGTTCCCATCGCCGAAAGGCTTCGCGGCGTTCACGAAAACCTTGCACAATGCCTTTGGCTGTTGGCTTTGTGTGCTCGTCCCCGACACGGCAGCTGATGGTGTTCAGAATCTGGCGAAACTGTGTGGCTGGAATTTTCAAATTCCAGCGTGCCACATTGTTATCGATATTATCCGGAGGCGTCTGAAAGCGTACGACGGTCTCGCGTGCTACGTTGTCTAAACCCCGATAGAAAAAGACTAGCGATTCCTCGCGAACGATGGGTTTGTAATAGCGGCCGCTTTTGTGGCGCGCGCATCCACGAACCTGGAAGACGTCCACGAAGTCTGCCTCAATCGCGATTTCGACCAGAAGCTCCACATCAGATTGGTTGAAGTTTGAAAAAGTGATCGAGTCGTAGAGCAACTGCGAGGCCAATAGTTGCTGACGCCGAATGTGGACCGTGTTCTCAGGCAAATCGAACGAATTGATCTGTGAGAGTGAGCCCGTCGTCAATTCAATCTTTGAGGCAAATGTCTTCTCCTCGCT
>DATLKS010000410.1:0-1679 GCA_035538255.1 Terriglobales bacterium | reverse complement strand
GCGTGAAAATATTCTGGAGAGATGCTGTACTTAATCACATTGGCCGCGGCGTTGGCCAGTCTCAAGTCTGCGGTCTTATCGGCAAATACATTCACCTCGTCCCAGCCCATGTGCAGAGGAGGGTACTCCCCCACCAGCCCCACTGAGGTAACTCCGGGAATTCCCCGCATCGCATCAATCATGCGTTTTTGAACTGCGGGTATTTGGTTCTCGCTGTAGCCGGCTTGGGTGGGGTCGGTTGATACCAGCATGGCATTGTTCGGGTCAACGCCAAGCTTGCTATGCAGCGATCGCGCTAGACCACGAACTGCAACCAGCGACGAAGTCACCAGTACCGCGCAGATGGCAATCTGCGCCGCGAGCAACAGATCACGCGCCGTAAATCGGCGTGCGCCATTACCCACAGTTCCCAACTTGATGGTTTGATACGGATCCGTACGCAGCACCTGCCGCACCGGGACAGCTCCGAACAGGAAACCGCTCACAAGGCTCAACAACAGAGCTAGCAAATAAACATTGGTGTTCGGAGTAATGGGTACGTTGATGGGAAATTCAGGGAATGGCTGCCAGCCTCTGAGCGCGTGCAGCAGAACAACGCTTGCCCATAGCCCGACACCGCCCCCCATCAACGAGACTAATATGGCTTCGGTGAACAATCCGCGTAGTACTCGCTTCCGTGTGGAGCCGAGCGCCAGGCGCAGCGCGATTTCTTTCGACCGGTCAGCGGCGCGCGCAGCGAACAAGCTGCCGAGGTTGGCGCAGGCGGCGAGCAGGATCAATCCGGCCAATAACATCAGCGCCGCAAGAAACCCTTTGACCAGGTCTCCCAGACCAGGCCGTCCCAAATCGAATCTCATTTGCCCATTCTCTTTGGGATAGGTCTTTTCGAGATCCGCGCCGACCGAGTTGAAATCAGCGACCGCCTGGGCAGAAGTGACTCCCGGTTTGACGTGCCCGAACACTTCCTCGATCCAGCGGTTCCCCCGATCTGTCAATTCACTTCCGGCGTGATTTACGATCGGCACAAAGAAAGCAGGAGAAAACTCGATAAAGGTGCCAAGAAACCCGGGCTGTGCCACGCCGATGATGGTGAGCGGATGCTTGCTGAGAAGCACCGTGCGACCCAGCACGTTACGATTACCATGAAAGTGATTTTGCCAATAAGCGTAGCTGAGCACAATGTATGGCGCGCTGTTTGTGCCGTGTTCGTCCGAGGCGTGAAACACGCGACCTAGATAAGGCTGGACGCCGAGCACGTCGAAATAATTGCCGCTGGTCGCAAAGCCCCATGCGCCCTCAGCGCCGTCACCTGTGTCGAGCCCGTCTTGCGCGAATGCAGATGCTGCGAGCGCATCAAAACTGTGGTTGCGATCCCGCAGATCGAGGTAGTTCGGGTACGATTCCGATTCACTGCCAATGCTCCCAGCCCGGCTAACATCGAAGAGGCTCTCCGCGTGTGGAACATTGAGCGGACGCAACACCAGCACATCCATCGCAGCAAAGACAACCGCGTTCGCGCCAATTGCGACCGCCAATGTTAAAACTGCGGCGATCGTAAATCCGCGTGATTTCCGCAATTGCCGAAATGCGTAACGCAGATCCTGGAGCCAGTTCGTGATTTGCCTCACCAGATTAAGGATATGGATTGTCTTTTATGGGCAATTTGCACACCTTTGGCC
>DATLKS010000409.1:0-6045 GCA_035538255.1 Terriglobales bacterium | reverse complement strand
TACCGTTGGAAATGCCGATCTGCTCCGCCAACTTGCCGACATTGCCGGCGACATTCCGGGGATTGTCGAAATCTACGGCATTAAATCCAAACCGCAGTTCGTTTAGCAAACTGTTGTTAAACGAATGCACCCACTGAGTCGCCAGGTTGCGAACCGGTTGTTCCTCGGGTCCCACTTCTGCGAGAGCGAATGTCTCGATCGTTGGATGACGGATGTGCGCCTGCGACCAGCGGAAGTAGGTGTGATCTTTTTCAGAGACGTTATAGTCGATCTTCAGATCACCCTGATCGTTATTGATCTGCTCCCCCTTCAAGGCAGCCAAGGCTCCGGTAGCATCTCCCTGCGGTATGGAGTTGAGGAGCGCAGATGTAACCGCGCTCTCTTTGAGTCCCGCGGCAGCCAGGTTGTTATTGGGAATGTTCGCTTGTGTCGCGGGATTTACAAGTTGGACGTGAGAGCGCTGATCGTTTGGGCCCGACGGCGGGTTGCACACGCCTGCCGTGAAGCCAGTCTGGCAAAGAACGCCAAAATCGCCAGCCCGTTCGGCGCTAGTCAATACAAAGATAGATTGCGCCGACGGTGGGGTGTCGAACCGCTGCCCTTGATAGTCAACGAAAAAGAAAAGCTTGTTCTTGATGATGGGACCGCCGGCTGCAGCTCCAAATTGGTTCCACACCAATCCTGGCTTCAGAATCGCCCCGGTAGAATCCTGCAATTGAGGGTTGCAGGCAGGCAGGCTGCCGCCGCAGGTTCCTTTACTCAGTCCATTGGCCCACTTATTGGCGTTGAAATTGCCGTCACGATAAAACTCGAAGGCACTACCGTGATAGCTGTTGGTTCCGGACTTGATGCTGGTGCTGACCACGCCTCCCTGATAGCTGCCGAATTCTGCGGATGCATTTTGCGTGATCACATTGAACTGCTCGATTGCATCCGGGCTGGGCGTGTACCCAACCTCGTTGTTGCTGTTTTCGCTCGAGTCGATGCCATCCAGCAACATTTCGTTCGCTTGCTCGCGGTTTCCGTTGATGTAGGGGCGTCCTGAAGAGGTAATCAGGCCGGCCGAGTTGAACGAGGCAGGATTCGGCGTTGTTGCGCCAGGAGCAAGCAGAGTGAGAGCGAGATAATTGCGCGTTCCGAGTGGCAGACTGACCTGTGTCGTGGCGTCGATTACAGTGCTCACTTCCGTGCTCTCTGTCTGAAGGAGAGGAGCGCCGCTATTAACCTCTACTACCTCGGTCACCTGTCCGACCTTCAGTTGAAAGTCCATGCGCGCAGTCTGGTTGAGGTCGAGATTGATGGGCGGGTGAACGGTCGTTTCAAATCCCGTCTGCTTCACTGTTACTTTGTACTGGCCAATGGGTATGCGGTTGATGTTGTAAACGCCCGAGTCATTCGTGCGCGCGCTGAACGACGTGCCACGCTGAATGTCGGTGGCCGTCGCCATTGCTCCCGCAATGGGCGCGCCGCTCGGATCGGTGACGGTGCCGGTGATGTTCGCTGTCACTTCTTGTGACCATATCGTCTGTGAGCTGACCAGAGAGAAGACAGCCAAAAGGAAGAGCCCGCGCAGGAATAGCAGTCTGCGTTTCACAAAGCCTCCTAGATGCGCGTGAAATTTCTTGATTTCTCGCTATGAGTCGAATAAGCTATATAGCACTATCAATGGTTGTCAAGGAAAAAATCGCTTATATCCTCAATAAGTTGCATCAATCGACGTATAGCAGTGCGAAGCTTTTATATATAGCGGAGCAAGGATTGAATTTGGGACTAATCGGCGGCCTCAAGGAGACTAACGGGGGGGCCCGCACATATGAAGAAAGAGGCAGCATTTCATCGGCGGCCTTCCCGCGCCGAGGACCGGCGGAATTTAACAGATCGTGAAGTTGCCTTTAAGAGTGCTAACGATCTCCCTCAGAAGACCGTCACACGTGTTCTCGCTTTTTCGCTCTTCAAAATGTAGCTCGGTACACAAAATCTAAAATGGGAATCTGAATTCGCGGGCCATTAATATCTAAAACGAATTAGAAGCGATATTCTGATTACAATGAGAAGCTCTGCATCCAACGGCAATGCTCTTCCGGCTTATCGGCGGATTCAGAACGCAATTCGTGAGAGGATCGAAAAGGGAAGATTGAGACCAGGCGAGCTGGTCGATTCCGAGAGGGAATTGGCTAAGACGCACGGTGTGAGTTTGATGACGGCCCGGCACGCGCTTGCCGAACTGCAGCGCGAAGGCCTGGTTGAGCGTCATCGGGGATCGGGGACTTACGTTGCGCCGCCAAAAATCGAGTTCAATAAGCTGACAAGTTTTACTGAACAGATGTCCGGACGCAGCATGTCAGCGCAATCCAGGGTCCTTCATTTGAGCACCATTACTGGAGAGCAGGATATCGCTGCGCGTCTGGCGCTGCCCGCCATCAGCCGGCTCTTGTTCATCGAGCGTCTGCGCGAGGCCGGAGGTGAGCCCTTTGCCATGGAAACGTCTTATCTCCCGGCTGAGGTGTTCGGAGGAATCACACGCGCCCAGCTTGAGCGCGGATCTCTATTCGTTCTTCTCGAGCGCGACTACCAGACCAGGATTTCCTATGCCGATGAGGATGTTGATGCTACTGTCGCCGATCCCAAAACCGCGGCTCTGCTCCGCGTGCCACATGGCGCTCCGCTGCTGAGGATTCGCCAGACCATCTTCTCAACCGACGGCAAAGCGATGCTCTACGTTCTTGGCCTCTATCGTTCCGACCGGCATGTTCTGCACATTCGGCGCTTTCGCTGATTCCTACCAAACCAGCCGAACACGCAGCTAACGAAGGAAACTTCTGAAGTCGCGCAGAGGACGTGTCTAATCGGCAAAGGACAGTCAATCCTCTGCGAGCAATTTGCCCAAGGTAGGCTTGTGCTTCTGCGCTTTGCGCGATTCTTTGAGCGTCGGAATTCTCTGGACCGGCGGAGGTGAGCCGATTGTGTCACGCGCCAGCGACTTTACAGCTTTTGTCGCGCTGAACTTCTTCTTCTTCTTCTTTCTTCGAGCTGCCATGTGACCTCGAGCGGCGCCTCTTCGCGTGCTCATTATGCAATAATCGCCTAATCGCGACCGCGATGAACGGGAGCCTCTCGGGTGGAAGAGCGCGAGATGTTCGACGAGAAAGATCAGAGGCGGCCGCACACTCTGACATGTCCCCATTGCCGGCAATCGGGCGAGTATGAGCTCGCATGGCTGGTGCGCACGAAGAAACGCCAGCTCCCTCCACGAGCCGACGAGCGCGATCGCGCGAAGTTCGCCAAGGCGCGTTCCTACATGGTGCGGAAAGACGATATGGTGGCGTGTAAGAATCTGCGCTGCCGCAAGCGGTTCGAGGTAGCAGGAGTGCAGTCAGTCGCCTTCTTGGAATGAAATCAGGTGGTGAGTACGGGAATCCGCAAGGGGTCAAGCTATGTGCAGATAACCTAGCGATTCCGTCTGAGATTACAAAGACTCCCAAATGATCATAGTGAGAAAGCTAGTCGCGTATTCATACTTTGCCAAGTTACTGATGTGATCCGCGCTTGGCCTGGCTGCACATGATTGTGTCCCTGAATTCAAGCGCCTTGTCCCAATGCCAAATCTGAGTCCTCGCTCGATATCTGCACGATTTGGGTCTCGGGGCTGTATTCCGACAGCAATTCCTGCAGAGATTTGCCGTTGAAATCGGCGTGGGTTCGCGTAACTACCGCGTGGGATGGTTTGTACTGCCTTGCGAATTCCAAGGCAGATGCCGGCGTCCGAGCAATGAGGACGTATCCCTCTTCTCCCGCCAAATCGATCGCCGACCGCCGAGCTGCATCGCAGTCACCATCGAGCAGCAGTACAAATCGGGCGGATTTCCTCATGTGCATTCCTTGCTCCTTCTCGCACAACGAAGGGACACGGAATCACACATCTTTCAGCTGACTCTGAACGGTTCCCTTATTCGATGAACTGAGAGTACAGGCACTAAAACGCTTCAAAAATCCAACTAACGTGGTGGATCAAGGCGAATAGACAACGAAACACAGTTGTACCACAAGCTGCTCAGGTGTACCTTGGCGTCTAGGCCCTCCAAAGCTGAACTCCTGAATTTCTGTAAGCTGTGGCAATGGCATCCGGCTCAAATTTTTTGCGCTCGCCCAACCGGACCAATCCCCACATCACAGACTCGTTTTGCATTGTTTGCCAAACATTTGTGGGAGCGTCACCTCGAACAACGCTTCTCCGGCTCATGGAAGAGGCGCATGCCTGTCCAGTCGGCCAAGATAAGCCGCGATCTGGAAAACGCCACAACTCCAAGCAGCACTCTTCCAAGAAAAAATGAGCAGTCGGTCGCGCGAAGTCTCACTGCGCTAGAACAGCAAGTCGCGGTCATAACAGTTAGCATTGACATTTCCGGCGTCCGCGCCCTAAGGCGTCGCACTTAATCCGCAGGCCGTGCGACTACGGCCAGAAATTCGCGATTCTGACACGCATCTGTTGCTAAAATTAAGGTGAGTCTCCCGAAAACTGGAAGCGTTCTATTCTGATCGAACTTGCACCCTCGATTCTCTCGGCCGACTTCGCTCATCTGGCGGACAACGTACTCGCCGCAATCAGAGGTGGTGCGAGCATCGTCCATCTTGATGTGATGGATGGTCACTTTGTGCCGAACCTCACTATCGGTCCTCCGATCGTGAGATGGCTGCGGCCGGTAACGGACGCGATCTTCGACGTTCACCTGATGATCGAGAATCCCGATCAGTTCATTCCCGATTTCGCCGCGGCCGGAGCGAACTGGATGTCGGTGCATCAGGAGGCTTGCGTTCATCTAAATCGCACGCTCTCGCTCATAAGGGAGCACGGATGTCAGCCTGGCGTGGTCATCAATCCAGCGACGCCGGTTGAAACGCTCACCGAGGTCCTCGACATGGTGAACCTCGTGCTCGTCATGTCAGTGAATCCTGGTTTCGGAGGACAGAAGTTTATTCCCGGCGCACTGCAAAAGATCGCGAAATTAGCGAAGATCCGTCAAGAGCGCGGACTGAATTTCCGCATCGAGGTGGACGGTGGAGTGGCGCACGATACCGTGGCCGAGGTAGTGCGTGCGGGGGCAGAATTGCTGGTCGCAGGCAGCGCAGTATTCGATGGCCACGACATTACGGCGAATGCCCGAAACCTGCTGAAGGCTGCGCAGGACGCAGTTCCGCAGTCGAAATTTGCGGGAATGGTAAGGACGTAAATAATCTGCGAAGCCGCGAAACCATGTAGCTTCGAAGCTCGCTGTGGAAGAATTAAGCAGTTGGGATATCGGTGTGGAACGCCGAATTAGCGGCGCCGCTTCGCAGCTACGTAGCTTAAGGACTTTTATGATTCATCGCAGTAAAAAACTCGCACTAGCTCTCGGCATCGCCATCATGGCTGCCGGCTGCCATCACAACAAGGTCAACAATCCTATTGCGAACATTGACTCCAAGCAGCCGGACAAGGTTCTCTTCGATCGCGCCATGGACGCGATGAAGCACGGTAAATACGATGTCGCGCGCATCACTCTCCAGACGTTGATCAATACCTACCCCGATTCGGAATTTATCGCCCGCGCCAAGCTGGCCGTAGGCGACTCCTGGTATGCGGAAGGCACTACGGCTGCGTATCAGCAGGCCGAGGTCGAATACAAGGACTTCATCACCTTCTTCCCCAATCTGCCGGAAGCCGCTGAGGCGCAGCTCAAAATCGCCAACATGCACTACAAACAGATGGAGAAGCCGGACCGCGATTACACGCACGCACTGCGCGCCGAGGATGAGTACCGCCAGATGATCCAGCAATTTCCAGACAGTAAACTGCTGCCGCAGGCCAAGCAGCGTCTGCGCGAAGTCCAGGAAGTGCTCGCCGAGCGGCAGTTCCGTATTGGGCGTTTTTACTATTTGCGCGAGTCTTATCCCGCGGCAATCGCGCGTCTGAAGACGCTCACGGATACCTATCCGCTTTACAGCCAGGCTGACGATGCGCTGATGATGCTCGGTCGCGCATATGAAGCCGAGGCGGCGCTGGTCAGA
>DATLKS010000408.1:0-2242 GCA_035538255.1 Terriglobales bacterium | reverse complement strand
CTAAGTCCACGACGCGGAATAGCGCCCGCTGCTCACCCAGGACGATCTCTGGATCTGGAGCGACAATGTCCGTCCACTGCGGCGGAACGGAACAAACAGACTTATCGTCGATCTGCAGCAGCAGCCGCATACCGTAGGGGTGGTAGCGCTCGGCGACGCAAACTAGCTGGCGTCCGCTGAACGGATGGAAGGGATGCGTGATGCGCACAAGACGCGTGGGTGTGATCGAAGCATTTGTATTCTGGAGTGAGGTACAAGCGATTAGAACGCGGGCGTTTTAACTGGCCTTCGGCAGGAGATGCGCAGGGAAAGGTCGTGCTCACTCACGAAGAGTTGTACATGTTGATCGGCGGTATCGATTTGGGAAAGACGAAAGTTCGTAATTGGTATCGCGAGATAACGAAGGAAGAACTTTCTCCTCGATCGGTGCAAATTTAGTTGCGATTCCACAGAGAACTCTGTTACTGAGTAGTTCATCGTGAGTGCGAATCCCGCAGTGACCTCTCCGGAAGATCTCATCGCACAATTGACCCAGAAGCTGCAGCACGCGGAGCTGAGGATCCAGCTGCTGGAAGAGAAGCTGCGCTTGATGCGCATTGCCAAGTACGGTCCCGGCAGTGAGAAGCTTTGCGATGGACAACTGGAGTTGCTGGAACTGGAGCCCGGCGTCAGCACTGAGGAAGTGCAGGCCGAGAGTAAACGAGAGGCACTGCCGCGAACGAAACCAGCCACTGGCCGCAAGCATCCCGGTCGCCAGCAACTGCCGGCAGATCTTCCGCGCGTGGAAACGGTTGTGCCCTGTACGGAGAAGCAACGAGTCTGCCCGCAGTGCGCGCAAGAACGAGTGCTGATCGGCCATGAAGAGAGTGAGCAGTTGGATGTGGAGCCGGCTAAATATTTCGTGCGGGTGATCAAACGCGAGAAGCGCGCATGCCGCAAGTGTGAGGAACAAGGCGTGGTGACGGCGGCGGTGCCGCCGCGCATCATCGACAAGAGCCTGGCGAGTGATCCGGTTGTGATCGATACCGTCGTTCGCAAGTATTGTGACCACGTCCCACTGTATCGCCAGAGTGCCATTCTGGAGCGCGACACGGGTCTGGAACTGAGCCGAGCGACGCTGGACGGTTGGGTGATGCGAGTGGGGGAGTTGCTGGTTCCCATTGTGGGCGCGATACGGCAAGAGTTATTGCAGGGCCCTTACATCCAAGCCGATGAAACGCCGGTCGATGTGCAGATAGAAGACAGCCGTGGAAAAAATCATCAAGCTTATCTCTGGCAGTACGGTCGGCCGGGTGGGAGTGTCGTATTCGACTTCCGCGCTGGCCGCGGGCGCGAGGGGCCGAAGCAGTTTCTGAGGCAGTTCGCAGGTCTTCTGCAGACCGACGGATATGCAGCCTACGATCAGATTGGCGGACCCGGCATGGTGCATGCCGCTTGTTGGGCACATGCCAAGCGCTATTTTTCTGATGCGGTCGCGCTGAATCCCAACGATCCTCTGGCTACGCCGATCGTCGCGCAGATCGATAAGCTCTTTGCCATAGATGCGGAAGCTCGGCAGCAAGGACTGAGTGTGGAGGCGCGCCATAGACTGCGCCAGGAGAAGGTCCCGCCCTTGCTGGCGATCATCCGCCAGCAGATCGAAGCGGCGCAGCGCCAGGTGCTCCCGGGTAGTCAGCTGGCGAAGGCCTGCAAGTACACGCTCTCGCTTTGGGACAAGCTCACGCGATTCCTGGAGTATCCAGAACTGGAGCTGAGCAACAATCTGGCGGAGAATTCGATGCGTCCGATCGCTGTGGGACGGCGGAACTGGATCCACATCGGCAGCTTGCAAGCTGGGCCGAAGATCGCCGCGATTATCTCCGTTGTGGAAAGCTGTCGGCGACTGAAGATTCCCGTGCGCAAATACCTGGCTGCCGTTCTTGCAGGAATGGCCGACGTTCAGATTCAGCGGCTACCTGAACTCACCCCCTCACGCTGGATCATTCACCAGCAATAGCCGAATCTCAGTTAACTCTTTCTGGCCAACACCGTTTGCCTTAGTCCAACACCCGTGTATTTGGTCTTACGCTTACGATTTATCTGCATCTTACCAATCGCTTCAGCACTGGGCTGAGCTTTGGCCAGGTGGGCTTTTAGCCTCGAATCCTGATGGGTACCAAATTCACTCTCAGATTTTATCTCGCGGTAGCGTATTTTCCGCGACGTATCCTGAACACGGGAGCTGCCTTTTTGGCCCAGGGGC
>DATLKS010000407.1:0-2249 GCA_035538255.1 Terriglobales bacterium | reverse complement strand
TATGACCGCCTCTGCAGCGGGCCTCTTCCACATTGGCGCTGTCGCTCCCAGGATCCAGCGCACGCTGATGGGGCTCACGGCCGCATACAGCTTTATTATCGGAGTTGTATTCGTCCTGGGTACTTCATCGATCCTGCCCGTATTAGGAGGAGGAGGAGGAGGATAGAGCTATGTCAGCATTCCCAGCACAATCACTAACCAGCAATCTCGACCGGAAAGAGCATGCGTTGCGTGCGCGGCTGGCGTCGCTGGGTAGCGTGCTCGTCGCTTACTCCGGCGGAACCGATTCGGCATTCCTTGCCTGGTCGGCGCATGAGGTGCTGGGCGAAAGAATGTTGGCAGTGCTTGCGGATTCTCCCAGCCTGCCCCGCCGCGAATTAAGGTTGGCCATTGAATTTGCCGAACACTGGCACATTCCGCTGAAGGTCATCGTGACGCAAGAGATGGATCGGCCTGAGTACACTCGTAACGATTCCGGCCGCTGCTTCCACTGCAAAGACGAGCTGTTTACCGTTATGGAACAAGAGCGCAACGACCTGGATTTTCAATACATCGTCTACGGTAAGAATCTCGACGATCAGGGAGACTTTCGTCCCGGTCAGCGCGCAGCCGAAGATCACCATGTGCTAAGTCCATTGGCGGAAGCAGGACTCACCAAGCAAGAGATCCGCTCCCTGGCTGAGCGCGCTGGCCTCACAGTGTGGAACAAGCCTGCTTCAGCTTGTCTATCATCACGTATCGAGTACGGACGTTCAGTCACGCGCGAGGCGCTGGCAGCCATCGAAGCTGGAGAAGACGCGCTGCGTGAACTTGGATTCCAGCAGGCTCGTGTGCGCCATCACGGAGAGATCGTGCGCATTGAGATTGCGCGAGAAGAACTGGCACGCGCATTTACTCCAGAGATGACGGCGCGTCTGGTCCCAATCTTCAAAAAGCTTGGGTTCAAATATGTGACGCTTGACTGCGAAGGATATCGGTCTGGCTCCATGAATGCTGTGCTGCCGATTGAGCAGATCAGGATGGCGAATTGAAAATGAGCTTGTTCAGATGCTTCGCGGCTTTATTCTGCCGATGTGCAGAGTAAACGAGCATCAACCAAGCGGACGCAACCCAAATTTGATCGTGGAGCGACAATGGCAGGATCTGTCCAGCGGAGAGATGAACCCCTTTTGAACTGTCATCCCTTCGACCGCTCCGGAATCGATCGAGGTGCCGTCAGTGATTTTGCGGTCGAGGGGATCTGCTTTTCGCTGCTTCCCATGCGAACAGCAGTTCCCCCGCTCCGCAAGACCAAATTAATACTGTTAAGAAGCGATGTGGCGGCGGAGCGAGGGATGACAGTGTCAGGTTTTAGGTTTCTCATTAGGAGTGGAAGAATAATGTCGGGTGTCACACGGGTATATAGCTTTATCGAATAGAGAATTATGCGCGCTGCTTACCTTGAGTGCTTTTCGGGAATTAGTGGAGACATGATGCTGGGCGCGCTTCTGGACGCCGGCGTCAGTCAAGACCTGTTAGAGCGAACAGTGGCTGCGCTCAACATTGGCGCTGAGCTGCGTATAGGCCGCGTCGATCGCAGCGGCATTTCGGCGACAAAAGTCGATGTGCTGGTGAATGGTAAGCCGGCAGACCAGCCCAATGTCCATGAGCATGCCCATACCCATGGCCATGAGCATTCTCACTCTCACGACCACGCTCATTCGCATCAGCACGGAGCTGCTCAAGAGACTTCGGACAAGCACTCGCACGCACATTCACACGACAGCCACGACCCTCATCAGCACGGGCGTTCTCTCTCAACAATCCGGGAGATCATTCGAAAGGCAGATATCTCCGCTCCAGCGCGCGAGACCGCGATTCGCGCCTTTGAACTTCTCGGCGAGGCTGAAGCTGGAATTCACAATGTTCCACTCGAGTCAATTCACTTCCATGAGGTCGGGGCGGTGGACGCTATCGTGGATATTGTCTGTGCATCTGTGGGATGCCATGCACTCAATATTGATCGATTTATTTGCTCTCCGCTGAATGTGGGCGGTGGCGCGGTGAAGTGCGCCCATGGCGAATTTCCCGTTCCTGCTCCGGCGACTCTTGCTCTGTTGAAAGGCGCGCCTGTTTATTCATCGGGAGTTAACGCAGAGCTGGTAACACCGACTGGCGCCGCGCTCCTGCGCGCCCTCAATTGCTCCTACTCTGCCTTTCCGTCGATGAATGTGCAATCGATCGGATATGGTGCGGGATCGCGTGATCTT
>DATLKS010000406.1:0-11897 GCA_035538255.1 Terriglobales bacterium | reverse complement strand
CCGCCAATCCAAGTCCGGCTGCCCCCGCACCGAAGACCAACCGTCTGGGACTGCAAGTCCTCGACTATCGCGGATCGAAGACCACACTCTGCGCCGGCTGCGGTCACAACGCCATTTCGGAGCGTGTAATCGACGCCCTCTACGAGATGGGCGTGCAACCGGAGCGCGTCCTAAAGCTCTCTGGCATTGGCTGCTCCTCGAAGACGCCTGCCTACTTCGTGAGCCGCGCGCATAGTTTCAATTCGCTCCACGGACGCATGCCCTCCATTGCCACCGGAGCCGTACTCGCAAATCGCTCCATGCTCTCGCTTGGAGTGAGCGGCGATGGCGATACCGCGTCGATCGGCATGGGGCAGTTCGTGCACCTGATGAGGCGCAATCTGCCGATCATCTACATCATCGAAGACAACGGAGTGTATGGGCTCACCAAAGGCCAGTTTTCCGCGACTGCAGATCTCGGCTCCAAGCAGAAGACCGGCGTCATCAATGATCTGCCTGCGATCGATACCTGCGCGCTGGCGATTCAGATGGGTGCGACCTTCGTCGGCCGCTCGTTCTCCGGCGACAAGAAGCAGTTGCTCACCATGCTGAAAGCCGCAGTTGCTCATCGCGGCGCGGTAATGCTCGACGTAATCTCGCCGTGTGTCACATTCAATGATCACGAAGGTTCGACGAAGTCGTACAAATATGTGCAGGAGCATGAGGAGGCGATCGTCGAGGCC
Organism: Terriglobales bacterium; assembly: GCA_035538255.1. Classification (GTDB taxonomy): domain Bacteria; phylum Acidobacteriota; class Terriglobia; order Terriglobales; family Acidobacteriaceae; genus Gp1-AA112. The sequence continues at coordinate 11,175 of DATLKS010000406.1, read as the reverse complement.
GGCTTCGTTCCGCACTTTGAGGACATCGCGGTTGAGTACGATCCCGGCACGACGTTCGAAGTCCGCATGCACGATGGTTCGCACTTGCGTCTGCGCAAGCTGCATGAAGACTACGATCCCACCAACAAACAGAACGCAATTCGAAATTTGATGGAAGCGCACGAGAAGGGCGAAGTGCTGACCGGCATCTTCTACATCGACACGCAAAAGCCGAACTTCGTGGATCTGTTGAGCGTGACCGAGACACCGCTCGCGCATCTGCCGCAGGAGGTGACGCGTCCGCCCAAGAGCGCTCTCGACGAAGTGATGGAGAGCTTGCGATAGCCTTTATCATGCGAATTGTCAGACTCTGCTCGGCGCTGGCGTTAATCGCGTGGCTGTCCTTAGCAGTGCTCGGACAAACCACTCCTGCGGCCAATTACGATGAATCAAAGGTCGGCGCGTACACGCTGCCGGATCCCTTAGTATTCAACGACGGCAGGCGCGTGCGGAACGCGCACGATTGGGAGCAGCGACGACGTGAACTCCTCGAGCTGTTCCAGGAGAACGTCTATGGCCATACTCCGAAGCCGAGGCCGATTGACTTCACGGTCTTCGATCAGGAGAAGAACGCACTCGGCGGCAAAGCAATCCGCAAGCAGGTCACGATCTTCTTCTCGCCCGATAAGAACGGACCAAAAGAGGACGTACTCATCTACATTCCCGCGGCCGCCAGGACACCTGTACCGCTGATCTTGTGTCTGAACTTCTCCGGAAACCAGGCTGTGGTGAATGATCGCGGAGTCAGGTTGGGCACCGTCTGGAGTCGCACTACGCACCAGCCGGAGAAAGCGACTGAGGATTCTCGCGGACATGACAAAGGCTTCGAAGTCGAGAAAATTCTCGATCGCGGCTATGGTTTCGCGACGATTTACTACCAGGACATTGAACCAGACTTCGACGGCGGTATTACGCATGGCATTCGGCCGCTCTTCTTCAAACCGGGGCAGACTAAGCCTTCGCCGAACGAATGGGGTGCGATCGGCGCATGGTCGTATTGCCTGAGCCGCGCGATGGACTATCTGGAAAAAGACAAGCAGGTCGACGCCAAGCGCGTCGCGGTCATGGGACATTCCCGTCTCGGGAAGACAGTGCTTTGGACCGGAGCGCAGGACCGGCGCTTTGCCATGGTTTTATCGAATTGCCCGGGAGAAGGCGGCGCCTCCCTGGCGCGCCGCAACTATGGCGAGACGATTCGCAATCTCACCGACCGGTTCCCATATCAGTTCGCCGAAAACCTGAAAAAATATGCGGATCACGTGGATAAGCTGCCGGTCGATACGCATGAACTGATCGCGCTCATCGCGCCGCGACCGGTGTACGTCACCGGAGCCGAAGACGACCAATGGGCCGATCCGAAGGGCGAATTTCTGGCGGTTGTGGCGGCTGGGCCGGTTTATAGATTACTCGGCGCGCAGGACCTGGGCACGGACCAGATGCCCGCGATGAATCAGCCGATCCAGCACACTCTCGCATTTCATATCCGGCATGGGAAGCATGAAGTCACAGATTTTGACTGGGAGGAGTTTCTCGCGTTTGCGGATGCGCATCTGCGCCGGTAAGATCTGTTACTCCAGCGTTAAAGCTCCTCAAAACCACTTGTCAAAGCTCACTAGAGGCCTGTCATCCTGAAGCACTTGTTTTGCGCGAGGATCTCCGCGAATATGTCGGACTGAAACGCACTCGAGAGGCTCTTCGGCTGATGACGATCGGAGTTCCATAGTAGAAGGCCATGCCGGCGGCAATCGCCTCTGAGACATCATGGGAGATCCTTCGCGCAAAAGAAGCGCTTCAGGATGACAAACCAAAGTGGAACTTGCTTCGCAAGATCGTCTCTGTCAGCAGAAACACAAGTGGCGGACCAGCACCTGCAACTGTTGGGCTCGATTTGCGCAGGTTCCTATTAAAGCGTGTCTCCCCACTTCGCCTTCTTCGCCGTTCTGTATCGCTCCCCCTGCTTGCGCGAGACTGTTTCCCGCTTTAGTCCATCATTCGTACACAGCTCAAATTCGATGTGGCCGGAATGCTTTTGTGGATGCCGCAGAATGCGCGCATCGGCTAATGCGACCTGTTCGCGAGCCACGATCAAGTAGGAATACTTCTCGTCTTCATAACCCAATTCGGCGCCTTTGGCCATGCGATGCGCCGACATCCTTTGCACGCGCTCGGCGAAGTGGCACCAATTGTCGCCGACCAGCGGGCATTCATTTCCGTGGGGACATGGAGCAGCGATGTTCGCTCCTGAGGCAACCAGGTCGCGGCGCATCTCGCGAATGTGCTCAAATCCTTCGGGCGTGCCCGGCTCGACGATGACGAGCAGCTTTTCCGCACGCTCCCACGCCGATTGCACAACTCGCAAGCGATCTCCCGGACGCAGCTCATGCACAACGTATGACATGGTTACCAGATCGGCACGTCGTGATGACAATTGATCGGTGATACTCCCGTGCTGCCACTCGGCTGACCGCAGTGCTGCATTTTCCGATTTCGAAGTAAATCGCTTGCCGATTTCGATCCAGCCGGCTGAATCTTCAACTGCGGTAAGTAGCGCGAGCTCAGGGAATTGCTCTACAGCAGCCCACATCGCAGTGCCCGGACCAGTGCCGAGGTCGAGCATGCTTTCGATGCGAAGCTCAGGAACTCGCAGTTTGGCTTCGTGCAGCACGCGAGACAAGACTGCATGGGTTGCCGGTAAGCGCGTAACTAGATATGCAGCTCGATGGCCGGCATCGAGCGGCGGACGACTTCCCTGCTTCTCGCGATATGAGGCAGTGAGCTCTGAAACCGAGCGTGCCAGCTCGGCCGGCAAGACTCCTGTGGTGATGTCTTGAATTGCCTGCTGGAGTTCTCGTGGAAGTTGCATTTTGTCCTAACAACGTGGATACGGGCCCGCTCAGGTCTTTCGGCGGCAAGACCAAGTTCGCGAAGATTAAGCGCCGCAATCTCCTGATGCTTTAGACTACTCGTTTTGCCATCCTCGCTACGGAAAGGACTTATATGGCTCGTCCATCTGGAACTTACGCAACCTTTGATACCACTATGGGAAAGATCGTGTGCAGGCTCTTCGAGAAAGAAGCTCCCAATACAGTCAAGAACTTCATCGATTTGGCCGAGGGCAAGCGCGATTGGAAAGATAACGTGAGCGGAAAGAAAGGGCCTGGGCCGCTCTATAACGGCACCATCTTTCATCGAGTGATTCCCAAATTCATGATTCAGGGCGGCGATCCGAGCGGCAGTGGAATGGGCGGTCCCGGCTACAAGTTTGCGGACGAGACGAAGGGCTCGCCGCACAAATTCGAAAAGCCAGGAAAGCTGGCAATGGCCAACTCCGGTCCGAATACGAACGGCAGTCAGTTTTTCATCACCGTAGATAAAACCGAGTGGCTCACAGGAAATCACACCATCTTCGGTGAAGTTGTAGAAGGGCAAGACGTGGTGGACGCGATCACGAAGGTGAAGCGTAATGCACAAGATCGTCCGGCCGAGGATATAAAGGTGAATTCAGTATCGATCGAAAGAGTGCAGTAAACCTACGCGATCACATCGGCTCATCCGCGCTAGGACCATAGATCTGAGGAACGGTAGAACCCATCGGACGCAAGTACGTCGCTAGCTGTCCACGATGGTGGATTATGTCGAGCAGGAATCCCCATGCGTTGTCGTAAGCCATCTCGTTCATGACGACTTGACCTTTCCACATGAACGGCACCCGCGCGTCCCAGAGAGCCGCATCAAGCGCGTGCAGCTTCCCGCTGGCATGCTTATGACCGCGATCGTATGCGGCAGCCACTTCTTTCATGGTTGGAGGCGCCGGGACCTCTGCCCATTCCAGCTGCCCCTTCTCCAGACCGTCGGCGAGCACGATCTCCTCGCGCGCGATTAGCCAGGCAATTTCCCGCGCGGTTCGCGACTTTGGATCAGGGCGATAGTTTGATCCTTCAGGTATGCGCTCGATTACTTTGCGTGTTGCAGTCGCTTCTTTGTCCCAGAATTTGAGGAAGAACTCTTTCGAATTCATTGAGTGTCAAACCTCCTGTTTCAGCGGAATCTTTGGGTGACCTAAACTCCAATTACCTTCACCAGTTCCTGCACCGCGTCAGCGCTTTTCTTCAAAGCGGCCTGTTCTTCACTCGTTAGTTTGATTTCAATGATCTGTTCGAGGCCACGGGCGCCGAGCTTGCAAGGTACGCCGACAAAGAGGCCGTTGATTCCGTATTCGCCCTGCAGATGTGCCGCACAGGGCAGAATCTTCTTCTTGTCTTTCAGAATCGCTTCCACCATCTCGGCTGTCGCCGACGATGGAGCGTAGTACGCGCTGCCGGTCTTCAGATATTTCACAATCTCCGCGCCGCCATCGCGCGTACGCTGGATCAGACGGTCGAGCGTGGCTTTGTCCATCAATTCCGTAATGGGAATCCCGGCGACAGTAGAATATCGCGGCAGCGGAACCATCGTATCTCCGTGTCCGCCAAGTACGAATGCGGTTACGTTCTCGACGCTCACCTTCAGCTCTTCTGCGATAAAGGTGCGAAAGCGCGCCGAATCGAGAACGCCCGCCATGCCGATCACGCGCTCGCGATTGAACTTGCTGATCTTGAACGCAGCCTGCGCCATGGCGTCGAGCGGATTCGAAACGACGATCAGAATCGTGTTGGCGGAGTTGGCCACCACTTTGCCGACCACGTCCTGCATGATTTTGTAGTTGGTGTTGAGCAGGTCGTCGCGGCTCATTCCCGGCTTGCGCGGAATGCCGGCTGTGATCACGACGATGTCGGAGTTGGCGGTGTCGGCATAATCGTTGGTGCCGCGAACGTATGAGTCACGCTTCTCGATGGGCATGGCCTCGAGCAGGTCAAGACCTTTGCCCTGCGGAATGCCTTCGATGATGTCGATCAGCACTACGTCTGCAAGCTCTTTGGAGGCAATCCAGTGCGCGGCCGTAGCTCCGACGTGTCCGGCGCCGACAATGGAGACTTTCTTTCGCATTCTTGCTGGCTCCTGAGAATCCGGAATCAAAAACTAAAAAAGATGAACACGGAGGACACCGAGGGCACAGAGGAAAGAAAGTGAACCTGATGCGCTGACCAGAGGTGAGTGGTCGAGCTTGCATCGTGCTCGCCGATAACCACCTCCGTGTCCTCCGTGCCCTCCGTGTTCAACGCTCTTAAACCAGCGCCGCTTCCCGTTTTGCGCCCCGCTTGAGCGCTTCCATGTTCTCGATCATGTGTGCCGCAAACTCGCTGGTTTTAACCTTCTTCGCGCCTTCCATCTGACGCTCGAAGTCGTAGGTGACCTTTTTCTGCTTGATCGTCGTCTCGAGCGAGTCCTCGATCAGACGAGCGGCTTCGCGCCAGCCGAGAAGCTCGAACATCATCACGCCGGAGAGAATCACCGAACCGGGATTGATCACATCGAGATCGGCATACTTCGGCGCCGTGCCATGCGTTGCTTCAAAAACGGCATAGCCATCCCCAATGTTGCCGCCGGGAGCGATACCAAGTCCGCCGACCTGCGCGGCGCAGGCATCGGAGATGTAGTCGCCATTGAGATTGGGCGTGGCAAGCACGCTGTACTCCTGCGGACGAATGATCACCTGCTGAAAGATCGAGTCGGCAATGCGATCGTTGATCATCAGCTTCTTCTTCCATTGTCCGTTGCCGTGGCTGCGAGATATGCGGTCGAGCACGTCCTTTACTTCGGCGTGCACGCCTTTGTGGAACTCCTCGGATGCGAACTCCAGACCAGGCTCAATCTGCTGCGCGTTCTGCTCGACCGTAATTTGCGGATTCTTGTCTTTGTTGTCGAGAATCCAGCTCTCGCGCTCAGTGACGATGCGATCGCGGAATTCGGTCTGCGCGAGTTCATAGCCCCACTCACGGAACGCGCCTTCGGTGAACTTCTGAATGTTGCCCTTGTGCACCAGTGTGACGACAGGCCGATTGTTGTCGAGCGCGAACTGAATGGCGCGGCGCACGAGACGCTTGGTTCCAAATATGGAAATCGGTTTGATGCCGACGCCCGAATCTTCGCGCACGCGCTTCTTGCCTCCCGCGAGCATCTCTTCGTTGAGGAAGCGGATCAGCTTACGCGCGCCATCACTTCCTTCTTTCCACTCAATTCCCGCGTACACGTCTTCGGTATTCTCACGAAAGATCACAACATTGAGCTTCTCCGGATGCTTCACTGGCGAGGGCACGCCGGAGTAGTGCTTCACCGGCCGCACGCAGGCATAAAGATCGAGCTCCTGCCGCATGGCCACGTTGAGCGAGCGAATGCCGCCGCCCACCGGAGTGGTGAGAGGCCCTTTAATCGAGACGCGCAGGTCCTTGGCGGCGCGAAGCGAGTCCTCAGGAAACCAGTTGCGGAATTTTGAGAATGCCTTCTCGCCGGCAAAGATCTCATACCAGGCAACGCGGCGCTTGCCGCCGTAAGCCTTCTCAACCGCAGCATCAAAGACACGCCGCGACGCCTTCCAGATGTCCCGCCCAGTGCCGTCGCCTTCTATGTACGGAATGATGGGATTATCTGGGACCTGATATTGTCGGTTCTCGTAACGAATAGGCGCGCCGTCGGCTGGGACAGCAACGCCGTTGTACACCGCTGCCATGAGCACCTGCTCCTATGAGGATGGGAATGGTTGAGCCAAACTTTAAAAGTAACACTCGTGATGGAGAGACGCAATGAAGGACGCCGGGCTGCAACGCCAACCGCATTGCGCGACAATATTCCCGGAGGCGTGCGATGCGAGAGATCACTCTGAACGTGAATGGCGCCGATCACCGCGTCTCGGCGGCCGATGGCGAGATGCTGCTTTATGTGCTGCGTGACCGGCTGAATCTTACCGGCACAAAGTATGGCTGCGGCGAAGGACAGTGCGGCGCCTGCACGGTCCTGCTCGACGGACGTCCTGTCCGTTCTTGCCAGATGCATGCCGATGCCGTCACCAATCGGAAGATCACGACCATCGAAGGTCTTGAAGCTGACGGCAAGTTGCATCCGGTGCAGCAGGCGTTTCTCGACGAAGAGGCCTTCCAGTGCTCTTATTGCACCCCTGGGATGATTATGTCTGCCGTCGGTCTACTTATAGCGAATTCCAAGCCGAGCAATGACGACATCATTCGCGGGATGAATGGCAACATCTGCCGCTGCGGAACCTATCCCCGCATCGTGGCAGCGATTCGACGCGCCGCCAATACAGGAGGCGCGCGATGAACTTCGACAGCGAACTTCTACAGCAATCTCCCGATCGCCTGAGACACAGCTTTTCTGTAAACCGCCGCGAGCTCCTCAAGCTGTTCGGTGCGGGACTTGTGGTCTGTGCCGTCGACGCCAGGGCAGTTCAGGAATCTGGCGGACAGCGGCGTAATCAGGAAGAAGAACGCATTCCGCACGATGTGGCATCGTGGATCCACATCGGCGAAGACAATAATGTGACGGTCTTCACCGGCAAAGCCGAAATGGGACAGAACATCCGCACCTCTCTCGCTCAGCAGGTTGCCGAAGAGCTGCGTGTCCCGGTGGACTCGATCACCATGGTAATGGCCGATACAGAGCTGTGTCCGTTCGACATGGGGACGTTCGGCAGCCGCACCACGCCGCAGATGGGCACCGAGCTGCGCAATATCTCCGCTGCAGCTCGCGAAATGCTAATCGACATGGCCGCCCAGAGGCTCGGAACAAATCGGAATCAGCTCGCCGCGACAGATGCTGCAGTGGCCGATACCGCAACTCATCAGTCAGTGCGGTACGGCGAGCTTCTGCACGGACGCCAGCTCGTGCAGATGATTCCCGACGATCCGCCACTCATCGCGCCTGAGAAATGGACCGTTGCGGGAAGGGCTGTACCTAAGATTGATGGACGTGATTTCGTAACCGGAAAACATAAGTACACCTCCGACATTGCGCGGCCTGGAATGCTTTACGGCAAGGTGATTCGTCCTTCGGCATATCATGCGACGCTCGCTTCGCTGGACGCCGGAGAGGCGCAGCGCATGTCAGGTGTCACTCTCGTGCACGATAGCGATTTCGTTGGTATAGTCGCACCCGATCCGACCAGCGCAATGCGAGCCGCAAATGCGGTCAAGACTGAATGGAAAGCGCCGGAAGCTATCTCTGAGAAGGAACTCTACGATTACCTTCGCTCCCGCCCAGCAAACCAAGGCCAACACGCCGGTGGTGAAGGCGGAGAACGTGCCAATCTCCACGAGAAAGGGTCGTTCGAAAACGGAATGGCATCGGCTGAGAAGAAGATTGAGAGCACGTACACCGTCGCATATATCCAGCACGCTCCACTTGAGCCGCGCGCAGCAGTGGCCGAATGGAATGGCGACAAGGTCACCGTCTGGACGGGCACGCAGCGTCCGTTTGCCGTTCGAGATGAACTGGCTCAAGCATTTCATTTGCCTGAGCAGAACGTGCGTGTGATCGTTCCCGATACGGGATCTGGCTACGGCGGAAAACATACAGGGGAAGCAGCAGTGGAATGCGCGCGTCTGGCCAAGGCCGCAGGCAAGGCTTTGAAGCTGCAATGGACGCGCGAAGAGGAATTTACCTGGGCGTACTTTCGTCCCGCGGGAGTAATCGACGTTAAGGCCGGTGCACGAATCAATGGAACGCTTGTCGCGTGGGAGTTTCACAACTACAACTCAGGACCTGCGGCAATCAATACACCGTACGAGATTCCCAATCAGAGAATCGAGTTTCATCCGACACAGAATCCGCCGTTGCGGCAGGGCTCGTATCGCGCCCTTGCGGCTACGGCAAATCATTTCGCCCGCGAGAGCGCGATGGACGAGATCGCGCATGCGATCGGCCTGGATCCACTGGAATTTCGCCTTAAGAACATCACAGATCCGCGGCTGCGCGCGGTCTTTGAAACCGCAGCAAAACGCTTCGGATGGGGACAGCAGAAGCCCACTCCCGAGCGTGGCTTCGGTATCGCCGGCGGAGTCGAGAAGGGTGGATACGTCGCTACCTGCGCTGAAGTTGCCGTCGATCCAGCTAGCCGCGCAGTGCGCATTGCGCGAGTCGTTGAAGCCTGGGACTGCGGCCCGGTGGTGAATCCAAATGGACTGAAGAACCAAGTGGAAGGCGCGATCGTGCAAGGCATCGGTGGCGCTTTGTTTGAAGATGTCCAGTTCGCCGGCGGACGAGTGCTCAACGCGCGCTTGGCTTCTTATCGCGTGCCTCGGTTCCGCGATCTGCCAAAGATCGAAGTCGAACTAATCGACCGCAAAGACGTGAAGCCGTTCGGCGCGGGAGAAACGCCGATTGTCGGGATAGCTCCTGCGGTGGCAAACGCAATCTTCAGCGCAAGCGGAATTCGACTGCGTGCGTTGCCGCTAGCGCCGAATGGACTGCCGGAAGGCAGGATATAGGGGAGAGGTTACAGGCGACACAGAAAAGCAAAGCTGAAGGTCATGGTTTACCCGGAGAACTCACGCGGCGACGCTTCCCTGTAACCTGTTCCCTCTCCCTTTACTTGTTTATGTCTTCCTTCGCCTCGAGCCTCTTTACCAGCCGATCGAATGCTGACTTGTAGATATCCGGGGCGTCGGCTACGGCCACTTTCATCTCTTTTACCGCGCTGTCGTAATCACCCTTCGCGCAGGCGAGGCGGGCAGCGTCGGAGTGCGTTATCCACTCATTTGGATATCTCTTTACGTTCGTGCGAAAGAGGTCCAACGCTTCATCCTGCTTTCCCTGGAATTGAAGCTGGCGAGCATAAGAGTGAAGCTGGATTGCGTTGGCGAGATCGAGGGCCTTGGCGCGAGTGGCCTGCGCCTCGTCTTTCTTGCCCATCGCGTCGAGGATCTGCGACTTAGTCAGCAGATTGTCGAAACGAGATTCCAACTGAATGGAGCGGTTCGAGTAGTCGAGCGCCTGCGGCAGATTCGTTTTGGCTGTGAGGAGGTAAGTTGCGGCTTCGTCCCAGCTCTCCCAGATGTACTGCGAACCGCCGCGTAGCTGTGATTTCAGATCGGTCTGAACAACGTCGTTCACCGGTACTGTGACGCGGAACGGAACGGCGAGCTTCTCCCAGCGCATGGTGACGAGAGTTGACTCGGGCTTGACATCATCAAAGTCATAGGTGAGGGCTTCGCGGAATTCGCTCGTCTGCGGCTTTACGGCTACGCGCAACGCGTCTTCATCCTGCTTGTAAGAGAAGCTTCCCCAGGAGCTGGCGTTCTTGGAGAAGATCACCGTCCACTCGTTCTCGCCGGGAATCATGTGCAGCCCGTAGACGCCTTTCGCGAGCGGTTTACCTTCGACGGACACCGGATCTGCGAATTCGATAGTAGTGTTCTCGTTCGCGCCGGCGCGCCAGACCTGTCCGTAGGGAACGAGTTTGCCCCAGATTTGCCTGTTGTTAACCAGCGGGCGGCTGTAGTTGACCGAGATGTCGGTGATGCCGATCCTCTGTGTCACCAGGGCGTGCTGGCTGGGCCGGGGCAGGTTCAGTATGCTTTGAGCGTGCGACGCGGACGCGATCAACAACTGTGCGCCGATCGCAAGAGATGCGAGCAGCATTCGCTTATACATGGTGGTTAGCCTCGGCGCTTGGACGTGGAATGTTCCGCAGGGTAAGCAGAGTTCGTGCATTGGGAGCGACTGTTTGTCCCAGAAATCGGGGTAGAAGGCCGCCCGACCTGATAACTCACTGCTTCCTCTTCGGGTGGCGGCAAATTGCTCGATTTTTTTGTAAAAATGGGCAGAAATTGGCGACTCGTGCGGTACGAGGGAAAAGTTTCGCAGTTTTTCTTCCTATTAGCAGGGGTTGACCTTGACAGTTTTCACATCAGGTTAATAACTGCCTCTCATCTTTTCCTTTACTGATTTCGCCAGCTTCTCGATTTCGTCAGCTTTCTTGATGACATCGAGAGAGAGCGTGTGCTCATTGCTTTTGTCAACGTAGTCCTTCAGCTCCGTGGCGAGCTTGAGGAGGCGGTCGGTGTCTTTCTGCAGGTTGGACTGGCGCTGCTTGTTCAGGGCCTTCTCGCGCTGGTGCTCCATCTTCTCTTCGAGGGGATCCTTCGGCTTCTCCCGCCCAAACTCAGGGCTTTGGCTCTGAATCGACGTGGGGTCCTGCGCTTGAGCGGACGAAGCACAGGCGAAAAGCACAATGGAGAAGAGGCA
>DATLKS010000405.1:0-4697 GCA_035538255.1 Terriglobales bacterium | reverse complement strand
AAGCGTCCGCTGGCTTCTCGTCGTACTCGCCCTAATATGCGAATCGTTTGCCGGCCAAGCTCCCAAATCGGATGTTGCGCGATGGGAGCAGCGGGCACGAAATGTGGCTATTCTCCGTGACGACTGGGGAATCGCGCACATTTATGGAAAAACAGACGCCGATGCAGTATTCGGCGCCGTCTACGCGCAGGCAGAAGATGATTTCAACCGCGTTGAGACCAATTACATCAATGCCATGGGACGGCTCGCCGAGACCGAGGGCGAGTCCAAGATCTATCAGGATTTGCGCATGAAGCTTTTCATCAATCCTGAAGCTATCAAGCGTCAGTATGCAAGCAGTCCGGCATGGCTGAAGGACTTGATGAATGCATTTGCCGATGGACTGAATTACTACCTCTACAAGCATCCCGAAGTGAAACCGCGAGTGATTCAGCGATTCGAACCTTGGATGGCGCTTACGTTCACCGAAGGCAGCATCGGCGGCGACATTGAACGCGTGAACTTAAAAAATCTTCAGTCGTTTTACGGTGGAACCCCTTCGAATCAGCCCATCGCGGCCGAGGACGAACGATTTTCCGAACCCAGCGGATCAAACGGCATCGCCATTTCGCCCACGAATACAGCCGATCATCGCGCCTTGCTTCTCATCAATCCGCACACCTCGTTTTTCTTTCGCTCCGAGCTGCAGATGGTGAGCGACCAAGGTCTCGACGCTTACGGCGCCGCCACCTGGGGCCAGTTCTTTATCTATCAAGGCTTCAACGACCGCGCAGGTTGGATGCACACTTCCAGCGGTGTCGATGCGATCGACGAGTATCTGGAGACCGTACAGAAGAAGGGTGATCACTTTTATTACAAATACGGGAACCAAGAGCGGCCGGTAGTCGCCACGGAAATCACTGTGCCTTATAAGACTGCTCAGGGCATGGCGGAAAAGAAGTTCACGGTCTATCGCACTCACCATGGCCCAATCGTGCGTGAAGAAAATGGCAAGTGGGTGAGTGTTCGCCTGATGCAAGAGCCTGTGAAGCAGCTCATTCAGTCCTTCACGCGCACTAAAGCCAGAGACTACAAGTCTTATCTGCAGACGATGGAGCTCAAGGCGAACTCGTCGAATAACACGATCTTTGCCGATGCAGACGGCGACATCGCTTATTTCCACGGCAACTTCATTCCCAGACGCAACACCAGCTTCGATTGGACAAAGCCGGTCGATGGCAGCAATCCCGCCACGGAATGGCAGGGCCTGCTTTCGATTGACGAAACGCCGCATCTTCTGAATCCCAAAAGTGGATGGCTGTACAACTGTAATAACGCGCCATGGTCGGCAGCTGGACCGAGCAGTCCCAAAAAGGAAAACTATCCCGCGTATGTCGAAACCGGCGGAGAGTCAGCCCGCGGACGCCATGCTGTAAGACTGCTTAGCGATAAAAAGGACTTCACGCTTGACTCCCTCACCTCCGCCGCATACGACAGCTACCTGCCTTGGTTCGAGAAGCCGCTTGCTGCGTTGATCAAAGCTTGGGATGGACTTCCCGCAAACGATCCCCTCAAATCTAAACTCGCGGACCAGATTGAAACGCTTCGCCGTTGGGATCTGCGGTGGGCTATGGACTCAGTGCCGACCTCCCTCGCGGTATTTTGGGGTGAGAACGTTGAGCGAAGCATCGGCCCGGAAGCACGGAGGCCCGGAGCTTCCACCGGCGACTACATAGCTACCAGTGTCAACCCGGAGCAAATGCTCAAATCGCTGTCCGAGGCCTCGGACAAACTCGCAGCCGACTTTGGCACCTGGAAAACCTTTTGGGGAGAGATTAACCGCTATCAACGCCTCAATGACAGTATCGTTCCGCAATTCAACGACGCGGACCCGAGCATTCCCGTCGGATTCACCTCCAGCCGCTGGGGATCGCTGGCGTCCTTCGGCGCGCGTGCGTATCCGGGCACGAAAAAGTGGTACGGCACCAGTGGGAACAGCTTCGTAGCGGTCGTCGAGTTCGGAGATCGCGTGCGCGCACGAGCCGTGACGGCGGGCGGGGAGAGCGGCAATCCGGCGTCGCCTCACTTCAACGACGAGGCCGCGCGCTATGCAAACGGCAACTTACGCGAGGTCTATTTCTACCGCTCACAACTGCAAGGACACACGCAGCGGGAGTATCACCCTGGAAGTTAGAGGTCTGGGACGCTTACCTAAAAAATCGTAGTAACGCTTTCATCCAGAAGAGATTCTCTTACACGCCGTGAAGTTCCTCGCGGAAGAGCCACGTCAGCGGCAACTACGTTCTCAACCTCGCGGGAGATCCTTCGCGCAACAGAAGCGCTTCAGGATGACAACTGGACAAGGCGCGCACCGCTGGTCAAGCTCCAGCTTTTGCTACTCTAGAGAGTTTCGTTTGAGAGCCTGATGGCAGAGAGCCGCGTAACCTCCACTCCGAGCAGCGTGTTTACTTCAAGTCTCGATCCCAGCTCGCCGCGATTTCAGAAGAATGCGCGCTCGATGGCCGACTTAGTTAGCACCATCGCCCGCGAGCAGGAAAAAATTCGCGAGGGAGGCGGGGCCAAAGCGATTGAATCGCAGCACGCCAAAGGCAGACTCACAGCCCGCGAGCGGATTGCACTGCTCATCGATCCCAAAACGGAATTGCTCGAACTGGGCAGCTACGCTGCGTACGGGATGTATGAGGAGTGGGGAGGCGCGCCCGCGGCAGGTGCAGTTACGGGTGTGGGACGAGTGCACGGCCGGTTGTTCATGCTGATCGTGAACGACGCCACGGTGAAGGCCGGCGCGTTCTTCCCGATGACGGCCAAGAAAGTCATCCGCGCTCAGAACATCGCGATCGAGAACCACATTCCCACGATCTATCTCGTCGATTCTGCGGGAGTCTTTCTTCCTTTGCAGGAAGATGTTTTTCCCGATACTGACGATTTCGGCCGCGTCTTTCGAAATAATGCGGTGATGTCGGCGATGGGCATTCCCCAGATCACGGCCATTATGGGAATGTGTGTTGCCGGAGGCGCTTACCTGCCGGTGATGTGCGATCACATCCTGATGACCGAGGGCAGCGGACTCTTCCTCGCCGGTCCGGCGTTGGTGCAGGCTGCGATCGGAATGAAGTATTCAGCCGAAGAGCTGGGCGGAGCCAAGATGCACGCGCAGATCTCCGGCACCGTCGATTACCGCGAGCCCAACGACGAAAGCTGCATTGCGCGCATTCGCTCGCTGGTAGAGAAGATGGGCGAACGCCGAAGTGGTCCTTTCAATCGCATTGAGAGCCAAGAACCGGAGCTGGCGAAGGAGCAACTGCTGGGCATCGTCGATTCCGATCCGGCACGGCCCTACGATATGAAGGAGATCATCGGCCGCATCGCCGATGGCAGCCGCTTTGACGAATATAAAGCCGAATATGGGAAAACAGTGCTTTGCGGGTATGCGCGCATCGGAGGTTTCGCCGTCGGAATCGTCGCGAATCAGAAGGTGCACGTGCAGGACCTCGACAAGCACTCCGGCGAACGGCGCGTGGAATTCGGCGGAGTGATCTATACCGAATCGGCGGAGAAGGCTGCGCGCTTCATCATGGACTGCAATCAGAATCTGGTCCCGTTGATTTTTTTGCATGACGTAAACGGTTTCATGGTCGGACGCGATGCAGAGTGGAGCGGCATCATCCGCGCCGGGGCGAAGATGGTGAATGCCGTATCGAACTCGGTAGTACCGAAGATCACCGTGATAATCGGCGGTTCGTTCGGCGCCGGACACTACGCCATGTGCGGCAAGGCTTATGATCCACGCTTCGTTTTCGCCTGGCCGACGGCGCGTTACGCCGTGATGAGCGGCGCTTCCGCCGCGGGCACTCTGGTCGAGATCAAGATCAAGCAACTTGAACGCGGCGGCAAGAAATTAAGCGAGGCGGAAAAGAAGGAGTTGTACGAATCGGTAAAGAAGACTTATGACGAGCAGACGGATCCACGCTATGGTGCCGCGCGACTGTGGATCGACCGAATTATTGATCCACTGGAAACGCGCGAAACGCTGATCACGGCGCTGGAAGCGGCCTCGCTGAATCCAGAGGTGCCAAAGTTCAGTGTTGGGGTCCTGCAAACCTAAAAACCGTGAACCACAAAACGATCAAGATCGTGGAGTGTCCGCGCGACGCGTGGCAAGGCTTCAAGCACCAGATTCCCGTCGACACAAAGGCACAATACTTGCGCGCTCTGATCGGCACCGGATTCAAGCATATCGATGCGGTCTCGTTCGTCTCGCCGAAAGCTGTTCCGCAGATGGCCGACTCCGAGCAGGTCCTCAAGGAACTCGATCCGCCAGATGACGTCGAAATAATTGGAATTGTTGTGAATGAAAAAGGCGCCGAGCGCGCCATTGCTACCGATGCTGTTCGGACGCTTGGGTTTCCATATTCCGTCTCACCAACTTTTCTCAAGAACAATCAGAATCAAACGCTTGATGAATCGATCGATGTCCTCGAATCGATCGAGGAGAAGGCGCGTGATGCCGGATTGGGAATGGTCGTTTACGTCTCGATGGCGTTTGGCAATCCCTACGGCGATCTATGGAATGTGGAGGAGGTAATTGAAGCCGTCGATTTGCTTGCTGAAATGCAGATCGAGCACATCTCTCTTGCGGATACTGTGGGATTGGCATCGCCGCACCAGGTGGCGGACCTGGTCGGTCCCGTCGTCCA
>DATLKS010000404.1:0-1893 GCA_035538255.1 Terriglobales bacterium | reverse complement strand
CGGTAGTACCGGCGTCGATTGACTATCGGAAGGTGTGATAACAGCCTGCTGCTGAGCAATGCTGCCCTGCTTGCGCCACAAATAATCTTCGTAATTGCCGGGAAAGACCTCAACTCGGCCACCGCCCACTTCGAAGACTCGGGTCGCCAGCTTGTCGATGAAGTAGCGATCGTGCGAGACGAACACCACGGTGCCATTGAATTCCTGCAGCGCGTTCAGCAATACGTCCTTCGCGCGAAGGTCGAGGTGATTCGTCGGTTCATCCAGAAGCAGGAAGTTGGAAGGATGGAGCAGCAGTCGCGCTAGTGCATAGCGATTGCGCTCTCCGCCTGAGAGCACGCCGAGGCATTTGAAGACATCATCGTCAGAGAACAGAAAACAACCGAGGAGATTGCGAAGCTCCGTGGTAGTTGAACGCGGCGCTACTTCTTCGAGGTCGTCCAGCATGCGGCGTTCGGGATCGAGAACCTTGTATTGATCCTGCGCGAAGTAGTCAGGCTGAGCGTTGTGTCCGAGCACGTATTCTCCCGCTGTGAGCGGCTCGATCCCGGCGAGTATTCGGATTAATGTGGACTTTCCTGCACCATTAGCACCTACAAGAGCGACGCGATCTCCTCGCTCAATCATGAAGGTGACGCCCTCGAAGACATGCTTTTCCCCGTAGTCCTTCGCGACAGCTTTAAATTCCGCAGCGATGCGGCCGCTCGGCTTCGGCTGCGGAAAGTGAAAGTGAATTGTCTTTTCCTCCGGAGGAATCTCGATGCGTTCCATGCGCTCGAGTTCCTTAATTCGGCTCTGTACCTGCTTGGCCTTCGTGGCCTGATAGCGAAAACGATTGATGAATGCCTCAAGCTGTTCGATCTTCTCGCGTTGATTGCGGTAGGCCGATTCAAGCTGGGTTTTGCGCTCCTCGCGCTGGGCGAGATACTTCTCATAATTCCCGCTATAGAACTGGACGCGTTTATTCCAGATTTCAACCGTCTTCTTGACGGTCACGTCGAGAAAATAGCGGTCATGAGAGATGAGCACGAAGGCATTGGGATAGCCGGATAGGTATTCTTCAAGCCAGTTGCGGGTTTCCAAATCCAGGTGATTCGTTGGCTCGTCGAGGAGCAGAAGATTGGGTTTTTGCAGCAGGAGTTTGGCAAGCGCGATGCGCATTTGCCAGCCGCCGGAAAATTCTTCGGTGGCGCGCTTCCAGTCCTCTTTTCGGAATCCCAAACCCGAGAGCACGGTTCCGACCTGAGCTTCGAGAGCGTATCCGTCTCGTGCACGGAACTGCGCTTCGACTGAGTGAAAGCGGTCGGCTACTTGAGCATAGTCCGGCCCAGCATGATCGACTTCCGACATGCGCGCCGTGAGCAGTTCCAGCTCCAGCTCCATGGCCTGCAACTCAGCGAAGACCGACATGCATTCGGCGAATACGGTGCGACCGCTGAGGGAGAGGCCATCTTGCGGAAGATATCCGGCACTGATGCCTTTCGTCCGAACGATGGTGCCGTAATCGAGCGTTTCGCTTCCGGCGAGTATTTTGAGCAGCGTCGATTTGCCTGTCCCATTTGCGCCGACCACGCCGACGCGGTCATTGGGCGTGATCAGCCAGTCGAGATCTTCGAAGAGAACTTTGGGACCAAAGCGCTTTCCCGCGCCGGAGAGTTGAATCATGGGACTGCATCAATTTTCGCAGAACCAAAGCGTTTCACTACGGAGCCAGGGAGAACACCGAGAAAAGCTGAGGTGTGGCGTTCCCTAGCAGGTCTATTTCACAAAAGACCAACAAATTCTCCGTGCTCTCCGCGTCTCCGTGGTGAGCTATTTCTGCTTTCCGCGGCCCGGAATTCCAGCCGGATTCTCGTGCGTGCGCTCTCGAATATTTGCCTTGAGTGCGCTGCC
>DATLKS010000403.1:0-2135 GCA_035538255.1 Terriglobales bacterium | reverse complement strand
GTAAGCCAATGCTATGTTCTTCTTCAGGAAAGGCGCCGGCGATCCGCTGGTGATGTAACCGATCTCTTCCCCTGACTCGCTGAAAATTCGATAACCATCGCGCCCGATGCCGCGCTCGATCATCTCGAGGCCGACGAGAATGCGCTTCAATCCTGTGGCTTTGGCATGCTCGAGGGCGTCTCGTCCTATGAAGTTGCCCTTCTCCATCTTGCAGAAGCGGCCCAGATCGGCTTCCCAGACATTGATCGTGTCGGAGATCTCGTGGCCGTAGAGCGCCATCTTCGCTTCGAGACGGAGCGTGTTGCGCGCGCCTAAACCGCAGGGCAGAATGCCGAACTCCTCACCAGCCTGTAGAACTTCGTTCCACACGCGCGTGCCTGTCGGTTCGTCGGAAGGAATGTAAATTTCAAAACCGTCTTCGCCGGTGTAGCCGGTGCGGGCGATCATTGTGTTTGCTAGTCCGCAAACAGTTCCGTATGTAAACCAATAGTTCTTGATCACGGAGAGATCGGCGTTCGTCAACTTGCGCAGAACGTCAGTCGCCTTCGGCCCTTGGATGGCGAGCTGCGTGTAATAGTCGCTCAGGTTATCGGCATGGCAGTGGAACCCGCGGACGTTCTGCCGCACCCAGTTCACGTCCTTCTCGCGCGTGCCGGCGTTGATGACCAGGAGATAGTCGTTATCGCCCAACTTGTGGACGATCACATCATCAACGAATGTCCCTTCGGGATAGAGCAGCGCCGAGTAATGCGCCTGGCCGCGCTGGAGCTTCGCGGCATCGTTCATGCTGATGTGCTGCACTGCATCAAGCGCCTGCGGGCCACGAATGAGGATGTCGCCCATGTGACTGACGTCAAAGACGCCAACGCCGGTACGCACAGCCATGTGCTCGGCGATCAGGCCGGAGTACTCGACCGGCATGTCCCATCCGCCGAAATCGACCATCTTGGCGCCCATCTGGCGATGCACGGTATTCAAGGCTGTTTTGCGCAGCGCGACATTCGCTTCGGCGGTTGGACTCAAGCGGATTCCCTTTGTCGATGGAGAAGGTGACACCCAGAGCGCGCTGGGCAACCTTTGAAAGTAACATGCTGATTGGGGAGGGTCAACGCGTGCAGGACTTCGCGTAAGCTTAGCCTGGAAGCCTGCAATTGCAAGGCCCTTCTATGGCCCTTCTATGGCCGAGAGAATAGTTCGCACACGTGACGGCAGCCCAGGAACAGAGCCATGCCATCCAAGTTTGCTGACGCATGCGCTATTTGGCTCTTGCTACCGACTACGACGGAACACTTGCCTCTCAGGGAAGGGTCGACCGCCACACGATCGTCGCTTTGGAGGAGCTGCGCAAATCTGGGCGCAAGCTGATTCTGGTAAGCGGGCGCGAGCTGGATGATCTGTTGAAGGTCTTCCCTGCTCTCGACGTTTTTGATTACGCCGTTCTGGAAAACGGCGCACTGCTTTATAACCCGAAGACAAAAGAGCAAAAAGCGATCGCGGAGGCTCCGCCTCAGCAGTTTGTGCAAGCACTGCGTGACAGAGGCGTTCCCGTTTCGGTAGGACGCTCAATCGTCGCCACCTGGCATCCACATGAGACCACTGTGCTCGAAGTCATCAAAGAGCTAGGTCTTGAGCTGCACGTCATCTTCAACAAGGGCGCGGTGATGGTTTTGCCGAGCAGCATCAACAAAGCTACAGGTCTTGCGGCGGCACTGAAGGAGCTTTCGCTTTCCGAGCACAACGTCGTAGGTATCGGCGATGCGGAGAATGATCACGCCTTCCTCACCGCCTGTGAGTGCGGAGTTGCTGTCGCTAACGCGCTGCCTGCGCTCAAGGAGCGGGCCGATATTGTTACGCAACAGGATCATGGCGCCGGAGTTGTCGCGATTATCGAGCAGCTTCTGCATGACGATCTTGCCGGCTATTCAAAGCAGTTAAAGCGCCGCCGTATTCTGCTTGGGAACAACAGTGCCGGCCGCGAGCTGTGGATCCCGGCATTTGGACCTTGCATTTTGATCTCCGGACCTTCCGGAAGTGGAAAATCCACTTTCGTGCACGCCATACTTGAGCGGCTCTGTGAACAGCAGTATCAATTTTGCGTGATCGATCCCGAAGGAGATTATGAGCAGTTCCTCGAT
>DATLKS010000402.1:0-4770 GCA_035538255.1 Terriglobales bacterium | reverse complement strand
AGAATTTGCAATTTATCCTGACCGCTCCTTATCTATTCTCAGCTATTGATTCTCCGTGTTCTCGGTGGTTTCGTGGTTACTCAGGTCTTTTGAACTTCGCAGCGCGTTCAAACTCCGCCCGCAGCTCGGGCGTGCGCAGATTTTCGCGTATGTGCGTCAGCCGCTGCTCAAGTTTCAGAATGGCATCTTCGATATTTCCAGCGTTGGTAAGAGCGATGTCCCGCCACATGGAATAAGAACTCGCGGCGATGCGTGTCATTTCTTTAAGCGCACGGCCGCCTACGTCCTGCATTTGCGCTCGGGTGACGTGCGCTTTTTCCTCCAGCTCGGCCTCGTCTTGCAAGACTGCGGCGAACGCAGTTGAGAGCATTTGCGGAAGATGGCTCGTCCAGGCTACAAGCCGGTCATGCTGCGCGGCGGTGAGCTGGATGATTCGCGTTCCAAGCGAGGCGATAAGCTTCCTGTATTCCTGGGCAAGATCGCTCAGCTGTTCGGTTTCGGGAGTGAAGATCCACGCACTGCCAGAGAATAACGAACTGTCGGCGTTCTCCACACCGGAGTGTTCCTTGCCCGACATCGGATGTCCGCCAAGAAAGCGGGAACTGGCAGCGGAACCAAAAACGGAATTCGCACGCTTGAGAATCTCAACCTTTGTACTGCCGACATCTGTAAGCAGGACATTGCGCGGCAGCATCGGTCCAAGGTTCTCGATTGAATCAATGATTCCACCGACATTCGCGGCAAGAATAACTACATTGCTCCCGACACAGGCGCGCGCAGGGTTCTCGATGCCGGCATCGATCGCGCCGATCTCCTGCGCTTTGGCCAGCACTCGTGGCTTATCCGAACCAATCACACGAATGCCGCGATGACGCAGGGCGAGGCCCAGCGAACCGCCTATTAGACCCGTCCCGACGATCGTGACCTGCTTGACCATTAGAAAAACCGCTTCACTACGGAGTCACGGAGAACACAGAGAAGCAAGAAGGAATGTACATTATCGGGGAAAACGGATTGCAGGAGAAGCGCAAGCGGAAGCGGGTTCCGTTTCAGGCATCATTGTTGGCTTTGTCTCGCGTCCTATCAAGCGCAATGGCAAATGTTCGTATCGGAACCTCCGGGTGGCATTACAAGCACTGGGTGGGGAAGTTTTATCCTGAGAAACTTCCGCCATCGAAGATGCTCGCCCACTACTACGCGCAATTCGATACAGTCGAGATCAACAACAGCTTCTACATGCTGCCCAAAATTGAAACGCTCGCCGCCTGGCGAGACGCAACGCCGAAGAACTTCGAATTCGCGATTAAAGCCAGTCGTTTCCTAACTCACAATAAGAAGTTGAAAGAACCGGAGAACGCGCTAAACAATTTCTTGCCGCGCGCCGAAGCGCTGGGAAAGAAGCTCGGACCAATCCTGTTCCAGCTTCCTCCCAAATGGGGGCTAAATCTTGAGCGTCTGTCGGAATTCCTGGACGCCCTGCCAAAGTACCATCGCTACACTTTCGAATTCCGCGAGCCCAGTTGGCTCACACAACCCGTCTATAACCTGTTACAGAAACACAATGCGGCGTTCTGTATTTATGAACTCGCCGGCTTCCATTCCCCAATTGAGATTACGGCCGACTGGGCCTACGTGCGCCTGCACGGTCCGGGTGGCAAGTATCAGGGAAGCTATAGCGACAGAGTGTTGCGCGAATGGGCAGAGCAAATCGCGAATTGGAGCAAGCAGCTTCGCAGCATCTGCGTGTACTTCGATAACGATCAGGCCGGCTACGCGGCCTTCAACGCGCTTACATTGAAAAAGATAGTTGAGGAAAAGATTAGCGCCCGATCGGCGGCCTAAGAAATCAGCAGAGCGGACTGCCTGTCCTCCCAAATCTCTCCGCAGTACGCGCCTTGGCCTTTGCCGCCTCTTCCTCTCGGCTTTTCGGAGGCGCAGAGGTTTCGAGAGAACGAAGAAGCCTGGTGGCACTCGCAGCAATTTCATCAATCGCAGTTGTAAATGCGGCTTCGTTGGCCCGCGACGGTTTATGGAATCCGCTGATCTTTCTGACGAACTGCAAGGATGCGTCACGAACTTCCTCAGATGTTACGGGTGGGTCAAAATTAAATAGGTTCTTAATATTCCGGCACATTCTGAATCACCTCAAAATATAGACAATAACTTATCCGAGAGGATGATGCGTTTGACATTATCATGAAATTCCTCAGCACTCGAGAATCTGCGCAATCGTCCCGGACTTGTTCGTGAGCTTGCGAAAAAAGATGATCTCGTGCTCACGGCGAACGGCAAACCTGTCGCTATTCTTCTCGGTGTAGACGAGGATGAACTTGAAGAGACAATCCGGCAGACCAAGGCGCAGCGCGCTCTTTCCCGCATGCGGAGCAAGGCGGTGCAGCGTGGTCTCGGTAAGAGCTTAGCCTCAGTCGTTGAGTCGCAGATTCGGGCTGTGCGTTCCAAGCGAAAATCGAAATGAGGATGGTCATTGACACCAATGTGCTGGTGTTTGGAGTGATCAACCCTCATGGCCCACCTGGGCACGTGCTCGACGCCGCTCTGGCGAGAAACATCATTGTGCTCCACGATGATCGCATCCTGACTGAATATCGAGAAGTCTTGACTCGGCCGCTCTTCGGCTTCGAGCGTGCTGACATCGACACTCTAATGGAGTTCTTTGACTTTGCCGGAGAACACGTCAGCGTCAACCAGATTGGCATTATCCTTCCCGATGCTTCCGATCTGCCGTTTCTGGAAGTTGCCGTGGCCCGCCGCGCAGACGCTCTGATCACTGGCAATCTGAGACACTTCAAACCAATCAGCGGTAGCCACGACGTCAATGTCTGCACTCCAGCGCAGCTTCTAGAAAGACGGAACTAACTCCGACGGCCGAAAGCACGTGATGTTTGTAGGCCATGCGAGTGCAGCCAGCCAAGGTCGGGGTCTCTCCTGCTATTCTGATTTTTAAATGCGAGCATTTATCGGAGTTATTCTTTTCCTCTTCATCATTGCAATCGTTCTTCTTTTCACAGCTTCGGCTGCTCCGGTTGTCGTGCTTCCAGATGCGCTCACCGCAATTGGACAAGCGACTCCGATTCTAGTGAAGATCGCGGATCCTCATGGCGTACGTCAGGCCACAGCCTACATCGAGCAGAACGGCGAGCGTTACAAAGTCGCAGGCGTGGAGCATCCCTCGCGGCGGTTCACCTGGCTACGCGGTCAGCCGGACGAGACGCTGCGGTTCACGGTAGGCGTGAAGAGCACTCCACAGCTCAAGGACGGCAGCGCCCGGCTGATCGTTGAAGCCACGTCCAATGATTTTCGGCGCGCGACGGCTGAGGCCGCACGCGATGTAACCATCGCGACGCACCCGGTGACAGTGAGCGTCGATTCCGACCAGCACTACCTGTACGTCGGCATGGCCGATCTGGTCACCTACAATGTCTCAGGCTATGCGACCGCGTCGGGCGTTCGCGTTGGTGACGAAACCTTCCGCGGCTGGCCGATGCCCGGCGGCAAACCCGGCCAGTTCTCGCTTTTCGCCTTTTCATGGAATATGCCGTTGAACACCCTGCCTATGGTGTATGCCATTGGACCGGGCGGCGACGAGGCCCATGGGCGGATGATTATCCAGTTCGCGAAAAGGGAGCAGCCGCGCTACCGCGTGCGCGATCTGCAGATTGATGACAAGTTCATGCAGAAAGTCGTGAACGAACTCGATCCGAACGGCTCCGGCGATATGGAGACGCGGTTCGTACGCATCAACAGCGAGATGCGCAAGGCCAACAACCAGGTCCTTGCCGACCTAAAGACCAAAACCGAACCCAAGTTCCTGTGGTCGCAGCCCTTCCAGCAGCAGCCCAACACCAAGGTCGAGGCCAACTTCGCTGATGTCCGCAATTACATCTATCAGGGCAAGAAGATCGATCAGCAGACGCACCTCGGCTACGATCTCTCGAGCACGCAGCACGTGGGTGTGCAGGCGTCAAATGACGGCCGCGTAGTCTATGCCGCGCCGCTGGGAATCTATGGTAACTGCATCGTTGTGGACCACGGCTACGGTCTGCAAACGATCTACGGCCACCTGAGCGAAATCGATGTGCACGAAGGCGACATGGTCAAGCGGGGGCAGGTAATGGGCAAGAGCGGCATGACCGGCATGGCCGGAGGCGACCACATCCACTTCAGCATGCAGCTCGAAGGAGTGCAGATCGATCCCAAGGAGTGGTGGGACGCACACTGGATCAAAGATCACATCGCGCGCCGGATCGAGCTGCCGGGATTTACGGGCTGAAGCCTCGAAGCTTCGCAGTTCCGCACTCGAAACCCCTTCAGGATTTCAAAACCGCGAAGGCACGCTGGCGACAATTAAATCCTCGGGATCGCGGGAGATCCTGCGCAACAGAAGCGCATCATGATGACAGGCCCTTCCATGAGAAGGCCGCGGATGTCAATACGGATTATGGTCGCTCCAGTAAACATTGACTGATAGCCGACTAACAGAAGGCGAGAAAGTTCTCGCTTTCTTTTCCAGTTCGCAATCGCCGAATCGCCATGCTTCCATCCGCACTCTTTGTGGAGCTGCTTGCTCCGGTGCCAGTTGGCGTCCTCAATTTCAACGGGTGCTGCCATCTCGGAACCGAACTGAATGGCCTCCGCTTCCGGAAGCTGACGTTCCTAGCCCGTCCCGCAGTCACCCCAACTCGACGATTTGCAATTCACCAAATTGATCGCACTATGCCGCTGCGGCCCGCTTCACCTTCTTTAGTAAGT
>DATLKS010000401.1:0-1591 GCA_035538255.1 Terriglobales bacterium | reverse complement strand
TTCGCAATTACTTATGGGGAACAATTATACGGGCGTCGGATACGTGACGGGACGGCGCTTCACCTTCAATACCTACATCAAATCAGAACTTCCTGAATCAAAAACCGAGGACATTTCTATGAGCAATATTGCAGAAGTCGTTGCGCGCGAAGTTCTGGATTCGCGGGGCAATCCTACCGTGGAAGCCGAAGTTTCACTCATGAGCGGTTCGCAGGGCCGAGCGATTGTCCCCAGCGGAGCTTCGACGGGCGAGCACGAGGCTGTGGAACTTCGCGACGGCGATTCGCATCGCTACTTGGGAAAAGGCGTTCTAAAAGCTGTAGAGAACGTCAACGGCGAGATCGCAAACGCGGTGGGAGGAATGGACGCTTCTGACCAGCGCAGCATTGACCAGAAGATGATCGAGCTCGATGGAACGGAGAATAAGGGTCGTCTGGGAGCAAACGCTATCCTTGCTGTTTCCATGGCAGCGGCGCGGGCGGCTGCGGCCGAATACGGCTTGCCCTTGTACCGCTACCTCGGCGGCACGGGGGGCAACACCCTGCCCACGCCAATGATGAACATCCTCAACGGAGGCGCGCACGCTGACAACAACGTGGACTTTCAGGAATTTATGGTGATGCCTGTGGGTGCGCCTTCGTTTTCAGAAGCCTTGCGCTGGGGCGTCGAAGTTTTCCATACGCTGAAGGGAGTCCTGAAGAAGCGTGGATACAACACCGCGGTTGGAGACGAAGGCGGATTCGCGCCATCGGTGAAGTCAAATGTCGAAGCCATTGAGGTCGTTCTGGAGGCGATCGAGCAGGCCGGGTACAAGCCGGGAGAAGAGATCGCCATCGCGCTCGATCCCGCGGTTAGCGAGCTCTACCTGGACGGGAAGTATGTCTTCAAAAAATCCGACAAGTCGTCGAAGAGTTCCGACGACATGGTGCGCTTCTGGGCGAAGTGGGTTCATGATTATCCAATCGTGTCGATCGAAGACGGCCTGGCCGAGGATGACTGGGACGGATGGCAAGCGTTGACCAAGGAATTGGGTGGCAAGATTCAACTCGTGGGCGACGATTTGTTCGTCACAAACGTCGAGCGACTGCAAGAGGGAATTGACAAGAACGTCGCCAATTCGATTCTGATCAAGGTCAACCAGATTGGCACGGTTAGCGAGACTTTGGACGCGATTGATCTAGCCCGGCGCAACGGTTACACGTCGGTGATCTCGCATCGCTCGGGCGAGAGCGAAGATACCTTTATCGCAGATTTAGCAGTCGCTACCGGGGCAGGACAGATCAAGACGGGTTCGGCTTCGCGGACGGATCGGGTTGCCAAGTACAACCAGTTGCTGAGAATCGAAGAGGAATTGGGAGGCGGGGCGCGGTTTCTCGGGTTAAAGGCGCTGAATTACTCAAGCTAGGCATCTCCTCTTGCATGCCGCAGCAAAATCGAGCCAATAGCGAATTCGCCCACACTGAGGCACTACCGGCAGGGATAGAGGGCCTTGCTATCGCCGCAGTGTCTGTAGGCCTAGGCGTCGTGGCAAAGGTGCCGGAGAGCATCTAGGCGAACCCGAAGAGGAAGACACTTCGAACTCAATAGATGG
>DATLKS010000400.1:0-6429 GCA_035538255.1 Terriglobales bacterium | reverse complement strand
GGTGACCCCCCGCTGATCCCCCCTGGAGAACAACACGACTCGGATCGAAGTTGTATTTCTTTGCGTTAACAAAGACCCAGTGCAGAGCGCACCGGCAATCCTCCACTGCGGCGGGAGCCAGGGAAATGTGTGCGAGCCTATATTCGACATTCACAGCCGCAAAGCCCATGTGCAGGTAAGGCATCATCTCGAGAACCCGATCTTCCTTGGTGCCTGCGATCCAACCACCTCCATGAATCACCATGACCACAGGAGTTGGCTGGGAATTGTCGGCCGGAAGATATACGTCAAGCTTGTTCTCGTAGTTGTTCGCGATGTGATAAACGATATTCGGATGTACTTGGTAGCGGGTCAGCGCGGCAGCGAACGAGGCGGAGTCGCCTTGCGCTGCAGAGATCGACGTGAACAGTAATGGAAACAACAAAAGAAGGAGATTTCTCAAAGCTTCCTCGCAGGCGAAAGTGTCGCGATGTGGAACCTAGGACGATATATCTGAGCTGTTATTCGCGGCAGGACGCAATGTCCGTGGCGATTTTTCGTGGGCTTTGTTAACCGGCTGCCTCCCGTGCATTATCGAGATTGGCTATTCAGGTATCTCTCAGCGAAGCTGAGGAACGTTGGCCAGTTCGGGCCGGTGGTGTGTCCTCCGGCGTGCGATCGAAAGGCAATGTCACCATCGATGAGAGCCGTTTCTATTGGCGGAACGTCGATCGTTCCTAGATCCTTTTTGCCGAGAAGTTTGTAAACCGGTCCTGCGCCTACCGCTCCCAGAAACATGCCCTTGGCATCGACCCAGCCGCCTTCCACTTTTGGAGCGCCGGTGCTGATGAACACAGGACGCGGCGCGCATAGCGCGATCAGCTCGTGAGCGTCGATGGGAAGATCGCCGGTGGTGAGCGGACCCGCATACTTCAGGAAGTTGCCGGCCATCCAGTGGTAGCCTCCACTCGAAGCAAGGTTTTCAACCTGCTCGCCGAAGTTGCGGCGGTAGAGTTTGGCGCCGCCTTCTCCCGAAGAGCCGATGAATCCGATAGCAAAGCGTTGATCGTAAGCCATGGTTACGAGCGCTGCCTTCCCATATCGGGATAGACCTTCAATCCCAACGCGACGCGCGTCCACCGACGGATCGGTTTCAAAATAGTCCGAGGCGCGGCTCGCACCCCACGCCCAGGCGCGAAGCGCTCCCCAATCGTCCAGCTTTCGCGGTTGACCTCGATTTGTGAGGCCGATGATGCCTGCAGTCAGTCCGTCGCCGTTATCGGCCTGGTAGCTGGTGGGAATGAGAATGGCGTATCCCCAGCCTTTGGCGAGCACCTGCTGCTGCCAGGTTGGACCTGGAGTATTGAGGCCGGCGAATCCGCCTCGGAAGCGCCGCGCGAACAGCGCCATAACTTCAGGACTCAGGCCAAACTCCATGATCACCGGCACCGGGCCGCTCGCGCTCGCCGGTGTGGTTAGAGTGAGTTGCACTTGGACATCAATCAAGGGATCTGCGGAGTTGTCAACGTGACCAATGAGCTCTTTCGTAATCACGGGAACATTGCCATTGGTTTCGCGAAAAGAGCTCGTCACCTCCCACCAGATATGAGGAGTATCTTTGGGAACTCGGCCGTAGATCTCGCGATCGAAATCCTCGACGATCTCAGGACGGCGATGCTTCCACCACATCTCCGGCGTTGTCACCTTCTTTCCATCTTTAAGCGTCAGCGGATCAGGCAGCTTCGGGTGATGATCGACCTTGGATTCATCGGTATTGGCGGCGTTGGGAGCTTGTGGATTGCCGCTCGGACCGGGACGCAATGAGCTGATGTGAAGGAGCTCCATTGTGCGTTGGTGGTCTTGTTCAGCCGTGAGGAACACCGGAATCGGCAGCCGCTTCGCAGCCGCGTCGGCGGTCGAGCGGATCTCGATGTAATCGAGCGCCGCTGGATCGTTTTGGTCCGGAGTACCTTCGATGCGAATGACATCGCCTTGATGGAAGTTAATCCCAGTGATTCGCCGGCGCGTGGAAGAGTCGCCGCCGGGAGCGCGGGCGGGAAGATTGTCGCCAGCAATCCATTCATCGAGTGGCTTGTCGCCGACTAATAACCGAAACTTCGCCTGACCCGCAGGCATATCGAAGTATTGAACGTCGATCTCGTATGAGCCGCTCGGCCCAGAGAATTTGAAATCGGCTTGGCACCTATGCACCTGCACCGGACACTGAATCGCCTTCCCGCCGGAAGCGTTCTCCGATGGCGTGATCTCCACCGGCTGATAGCCCTTCAACAGCGCGGATTCGGCTTCGATCCGGTCTGGGAAATGCCCGGCTCGTCCTTTCGCATCGGCAATGCTCGAGATACGCAAGAACCAGCCGCAAATTGCGTCGCGCCAGACGATCGCGTGGCCACTCTGATATTCGAGCCTGGCGAGCACTTCGGAATAGCGCGCATCGTCGATGTGTCCTTTGAGTGTTTGCCATTGCCGTACAAAAGCCTCTGCCGCCTCCGCACCCTGGTAGTGAGAGTCATAAACGTGCTGAATCAGCGTCTTTCCAGAGTGGAGCACATACGTGTAAGGAACGTGATGAAAAAACAAGAGCACTTCGTCGGGCGTGCTCTTGAGCGTCTCGTATCGCTGAGCCACTTGGGGACTATATTGCGCCGTGTACCCCGTGCCAGTCGCCATCGTGCGATCCATGCCGATGCCCTCATGGTCCCCGCGATGCCACTGCCCCCATCCGTTGCCCTCCGAGGATTCGATTCCAGGACCATAATGTGGCCCAGTAATGTTGGTGAGCGTGCCGACTCCGAGCGGTCCGGTGTAGTCCTCGTAAATGCGCCATGAGGCAAGTTGCATCGCGCTTATTGTGTGCACGACCAACGGATCGTTCCCGAACGTCAGCCGAGTCCAATCTTCGGCGATCGTGTGAAGACTGAGATCGGGATTCCAGGCGAGGCGCCCGAAGCCGTATAGATTTGCCATGGCGAGCGGATGGGCGAGCCAATTAGGATCCATTCCCACATTGGCAACACCGACAAAACCGCCGGTCGGTCGATGGAAGCTGCGTCCGGCTACGATTTCCTTGGTGAGAGTCGGTTTGGCGTTCGCATGCAGATCGAAATCCAGAGTTTCCTTCCACATCGGTGGCAGGAAAACCATGTGCCGCCCCTGGCCGAGGTACTCCTGCGTAATCTGCAGCTCGATGGCTTCGTTCGTCTTCTCCAGGCCGCTGAATAGAGGAGAGACGGGCTCGCGCACCTGGAAATCGATTGGACCGTTCTTGATCTGGATGATTACGTTGTCATCAAACTTGCCATCGAGGGGATGGAAGTTGTCGTAAGCAGCTTTGGCGCGATCGTTCTTCGGATCGCGCCAGTCGAGATGGTGGTTGTAAACAAACGCGCGATAGAAGACGATGCCGCCGTGCGGCTTTAGAGCGCGTGCGGTCACATTAGCGGCATCGGCCGGAGTGCGGCCGTAAGTCGCAGGACCAAGACGCCCTTCCGAGTCTGCTTTGACCACAAAACCGGCGAAGTCAGGGATCTGACGATAGATCGAATCGACCTTCTTGCTCCACCATTCCGCCACCTGCGGATCGAGCGGATCAAACGTCTGCAGGCCGCCAGTTACCTTCGGGCTGCTGAAGTCGACCGAAATCGACAGCTTCACTCCCCACGGACGAAACACTTCGGCAATGCGCGCAAGCTGCGGAAGAAAGGCGTCATCGAGAACGTGCGGATCGGCGTTTACGTTGTTGACCGTGCAGCCGTTGATGCCAATTGAAGCGAGTAAGCGCGCGTACTCACTGGCGCGTGTCAGGTCTGAGCGCACGCTGCCGCTGTCGAAGAAGATCGAGCGGCCGCCGTATCCACGCTCGATGCGGCCGTCGAGGTTGTCCCATTGATCGACCCAGCGAATCGGGGCGTAAGGCTGCTCGGTCTCGTCCAGACGGTCCAGGTTTTCGCCCAGAGCGATTCTCTGCAGCAGCGCAAAAGCTCCATATAGAGCACCGCGATCACTGCCGCCGGCAATGATGATTCGATTCTGATCGCCGAGTTTCTTGTTCGCGAGCCAGTAGCCATCGTCGTGCAAAGCGGGGAGTTGCAAATCGGGAATTGCGGAATGGATCGAGTCAGCGGTCCCGAGGACGATCGCGCCAGGTGTCGAACTTAAGGAAGTTTCGGAAGCCAGAGTTCTGCCGAGCATGCCTTTAATGCCGCGAGTCAGTTCTTGCTGCGCGCTTTTGAGAAGAGGCGAGTCGCCGAGGACGACTAGTGAAGAGGGAAGTGTTTCGTATTGTTTCGTTTCCTGTGCGGAAAACGGCGCATAACGCAGCCAGGCGTCCTCGCCGGTTTCGGCGTGAGCTACAGCGGCGAGCAAAACGCAGGAGAGCAGCAGTATAGGGATCGGTAATCTATGGGTGCGGGTCACAGATGGATTCGTTCAATCCGATTCAGAACTCTAAACCACTGTTATCCAGAAGCCAGTCAGGATGACAGATTCAAGCAACGGCTGTTGTTCTACTGAACCGAAAACTTGGCCCGTTTATCTTCCTCCTAGTGCCCGCTATCGTGCGGAACCGTCACCGTGACTGAACCGATCGTCTTCGAGCCGGCTGAATCGGTCGTAGTCACTGTGATCGTGTATACGCGATCGCCCGAGTTTGCGTCTCGCTCGCTTCGCAGCAGCACATTGTGACTATCGACGACCTGCCAGTCGCTCGACGTGTTTCCGTCACCGGTGCCATTGGTCGGCTGGTTGCTGCTAATCGCGATCACCGGAACCAGGTTCATGTCGCAGTTGTCGGTGATCGTGTAGGACAATGCGGCATTCACCATCTTATGATTCGGAGGCCATAGAACCGATGGTGTAACTGTCAGCCCTGAGATCACTGGAGGTGGATTCGATACTTGAATCGAGGCCGAAGCGCTGTTCTGCGGCGTCGGATTTGGGTTCAGAGTAGTGGACATCACCATTGCTGAGTTCGGGATCGATGTGCCGTCTGGCGTGGAGCACAAGACCACTAACGTAAGCGTGAACTGAACCAAGGCGCCATTGGCCAATGCCGACGCCGTGCAGGTCAATTGCCCAGTGCCGCCCACCGCCGGAGTGTTGCAGTTCCAGCCCGCAGGCGCGGCGATCGACTGGAATGCCGTAGACGCCGGCGCTGACGTTGTCAGCGTCAGGCCCGCTGCGTCATTTGGTCCGTTGTTCGTGACGGTAATCACGTACGAAACAGAGTGCCCGCTCAGCACTGTGTCCGAACTTGCAGTCATCGTGGTGACCAGGTTCGCTCCCGGCAACGCCAGCGGATTCACGATGCCCGTGTAGGCGTACTTATGCTGTAAGTAAGAATCAAACGGAAGCGGAGCGTCGGCAGCCGTCACGCCAGGGCATCCGGCTTTGTTTGAGGATGGATTCAGCCAACTGTCATCGTCCCCCAAACCCCAGATCGTCACGCTATCGATCTTGTCTTTCAGGCTCTTGAATATCCGGAAGTAATCGCGATAGCGATAACCCTCGTTGATCAGGTCGGCTTCATCTCCCTCAAGCAGGTCATCGTAATCCGTGTAGAACCTCTGAGAACACTGGCCGAAGCGGTACAGGCTGATATCGAACTCAGTGACCTCGTTGATGATCGGTACGCCAGCCGTGGAGGTCAAGCTGCTGAATAAGTTGATCGTGTCGATCACGCTTTGCTTCGAGGCAGCCGAGCCCTGGTCGTCGATGGGGAAGTTGATTCCATTATGGAACTGATTGCCGACGCAATCGATGGGAACTCCACGGCTGATCGCGCCTTTCACCCAGTTGTAGATGAAATTGCGCTTTGCGGGAATTGTCGTGTTGTAGTCGTTGTAACAGAGCTTTACCTTGTCGCGGCCAATTCTCTGGGCATCGAGCGCCTCCCGGGCATAGATAAACGCGTCGTCCATATACTCCGGATATCCGGGATTATTGTTCGGATCTACCGTGAGCGTGTACCACTTGCTGCGACGGAAGCCGTCAGGCTGGCTCTCGTCAATCGCCTCGTTTACCACGTCCCAAACGTAAATGCTGTCGCCATAGTGATCGATTAATGCTTTGATGTGCGTGCGTAACCGCGAGAGCACGAGCGCTTTGTTGTCGCTGCTATAGGAGAGGTCGTTGCCATGGGCATCCTGGAAGACCCACGCCGGCACCTGGTTGTGCCAGACAAACGTGTGTCCGCGCATTTTGATGTTGTGCGCCTGGGCAAACGCCAGAATTTTGTCTGCCGGACCGAAGTTGAAACTGCCTTCATTCGGCTCAGTCGTGTCCCATTTCAGGTCATTGCCAGGTGTGACGCTGCTGTAGTGAAGCGTGGCCAGTTGACCATGCGCACCCAACAGGTCCTGCTGCCCGGTTGCGAAGCCAACCAGAAAGTCAGACGCATAGGTCTGTGCGATCGAGGGTAGATTCTCAACCACA
>DATLKS010000399.1:0-4962 GCA_035538255.1 Terriglobales bacterium | reverse complement strand
AGGAAGGCCGCAGAACGCACTCTGCGTCGCCTAGGTGCACGCAAGGTCCCAACACAGAAGGTTCCGGTCATCTTCGTTCCGATGGTCTCGCGCGGACTCATCGATCACATTTTCGACGCAGTGAACAGCGACGCCATCTATCGCCATGCTTCGTTTCTCGCTGGTAAACTTGGCGAGCAAATCGCCGGCGAGAACATCACCATCATCGACGATGGCACGATGATCGGCGGCTTCGGATCTTCGCCATTCGACGGCGAAGGAGTGCCGACGCGGCAGACAGTGGTAATCGAACGCGGAGTGCTGAAGAGCTATCTCCTCAACACCTACACTGCGCGCAAGCTCAAGCTTCAGACCACCGGGAATGCCGCACGCGGGCTAACCGGCAATCCCGGCATCGGCTCAGGAAATTTCTATTTGCAGCAGGGAGAGAAGAGCAGCCAGGAGATTCTCCGCAATGTCCGCAGCGGACTCTATGTAACGGAATTCCTCGGTTTCGGCGTCAATCTCGTCACTGGAGATTTCTCCCGTGGAGCTTCCGGCCTCTGGATTGAGAACGGCGAGTTTGCATTCCCAGTCGAGGAAATCACGGTAGCTGGCAATTTGAAGGAGATGTTTCGTAACGTCTCGGAGATCGGAAACGACCTTGAGTTTCGCAGCTCCATCGCGGCCCCTACGCTCCGGATTGATGGGATGACCGTAGCAGGTGAGTAACTCCTTAGTGATGTGCTGTTTACCTTAGCAATACTAAAGTATGAAGCGCCCAGAGTCCGCCCTCTCGACCCAAACTGCCAGAAATTAAAGCGCTAACTTCTTAGCAGCTACTCTGGATTCCAACCTCTCGATTAGAGCCTGCGTCTTACCAACCAGAGATGCAGATCCGGGCTGCAGTTGCGGTTTTAGTCAATTTTTTGCTTATCGCAGCGCTCACGACCTATGGTTTTCGGCTCTTTGCCGAGTACCATGCGCGTGGTCGCTGGGCTAAAAACGTCACCAGCCTACTTGCCGGTATTGGACTCATGTTGTTGGCTGCAGCTTTGCTTCTGACTCCAACCAACGCCGCCGTCCTGCAACAGATCTCGCATACAAAAATTGCGCGAATCCTGCTTTGGGCCAGCAATACTTTGCTCCTGGCGGCAATTGCCGCTTTCGGTGTGATTACCTATAGCCGTCCGTTGCGACTATGGCATGAACGCAAGATCGAGAGAGACCTGCGACGTGAACTTCCCAAGATTCCCTAATGCTCCCACCAGGAAGGGCTCTCCCGAGGACCGCGGCCGCGTCGTGAAGTTTCCCGCCGCAGCACAGCCGAGCCAGCAGAGGCCTTGGAGTGTCTGGCGCCTGGGGCCGGGAATCGTTACCGGTTCGGCCAATCTCGATCCCTCGGCGGTAGTCACGGCCACCATCGCCGGTGCCGCTTTCGCGCACTCACTCTTCTGGATCGTCATTCTCATTGTCCCATTTTTGTTAGCGATCTGCTCGGTTACCAGTCGCATCGGCGTGGAGACGGGGCAGGGGCTGCTCGACCTCGTCCGCACCCACTACGGCCGTAAGTACGCCCTGGCCGGAGCGACTCTCACGATCATCACAAACTTGGCAGTGGTTATTGCTGACATCATGGCAGTCTCAGACGCCTTGTCAATCCTGACCGGGCTCTCACGCATGTTCTTTATCGCTGCGACGGCGTTTTTTGTCTGGTACATCCTTGTGTTCCAGGACTATCAGAAGATCACTCGAGCTCTGGTAGTGCTCTCCTTACCGCTATATCTTTACGTCGCAGCTGCTGTGCTTACGCATCCCGGCATTCCGGGGTTGCTGCACGATGTGTTCGCCCCAAGGATGCAGCCAACGGCAGACTACGCGGAAAATATCGTCGCGCTCTTTGGATCCTTTCTGACACCCTACATCATCATCTGGCAAACCAGCTCGCGCAGCGATCCCGAGCACGAACATCATCAGGCTGACTCGATCCTGTCGACCGCTGTGACGTTTGTCCTCGCCTGCTCGGTAATGATCGCTGCCAGTGCCGTATTGCATTTCGACAACGCTCCTGATATGACTACGCGTCAGGCAGCTGAGGCCTTGCGGCCGGCCGTCGGTGATTGGGGACCGATCGTCTTCGCAATCGGGATCATTGGGTCCGGTATGGTTGCCCTGCCTGTCCTCGTTGCCTCGATGTGTTTTGATCTTGCCCAAGCGGTCGGCTGGAAATCGGGACTCAGCGAGAAGCCCTGGGAGGCGAAGAGTTTTTATGTGCTGATCTCAGCTGCCGTTTTCGTCGCCGCCGGCGCAAATTACATGCGCATAAACCCGGTGACAGCGCTTTACTGGTCCATGGTGCTCGCAGGCGCGCTGCTGATTCCCACACTGATTTTCATTCTGCTTATCTCTAATGATCGACGCGTTATGCGCACCGTGAATACTCGATGGCAGAATTTCTGGCTGGGAGCCGCCACCGGTGGCACAGCGGCTGCCGGACTAATCTACCTTCGCTACAAATTGTTTTAGCCACATCCTGAAACATCACACGCCGCGATGCTCGAGAGAGGGCAAATCGGCAGCCGTTTACAATCGAAACAGTTCATTACTTCCAGCGGCTCAGGTGAGGATTGGACGCCAAGTTCATGCGGAGAGCGATCGAGCTCTCTATGGAGAACGTGCAGTCAAATAGAGGCGGTCCGTTTGGAGCCGTCGTTGTAAAGAACGGGAACGTCATCGGCGAGGGCGCTAACCAGGTATTGACCACCAACGATCCTAGCGCTCATGCCGAGGTCGTTGCCATCCGCGAAGCCTGCCGCAAACTCAATAGCTTTCAATTAGCCGGTTGCGAGATCTATTCAAGTTGTGAGCCGTGTCCCAGGTGCATGGGACTGATCTACTGGGCTCGGCCCGACCATTTGTATTACGCCAACACCGCCGCCGATGCTGCGAGTGTTGGTTTTGACGATGCATTCATCTATCGCGAACTAGCGATCCCTCCTGAGAATCGTTCGCTCAAGATGAAGCAGATGATGCGTGACGAAGCTCTGATTGCATTTGTGGCTTGGGATAAAAAGCCAGACAAAATTCGCTATTGAGCATCCGCTGATTCGCTGAACAACCGCATCTCTGTACGGATGCTTGCTTCCCGCGAGCACAGTTCGCTGTGATTCTCGTGGTGATACCTGCCCGGCAAATCTGCGCGGCTTGCTCCCTTGTGTCCACAGGAATCAAGCCTGAAACGGTTACCGTGGTACCGAACCGGAGCCATTCCCTTGTTTCCGTCGAGCAGCCTCGTCGGATAATCCAGCCGATGAGCAAACCATCCAAGGCCGGTGCAGCATTTCTGATCGTATTTGCAATTCCCTTCCTAGGAATGGGAACGGCATTGATGCTCAAATTTCTGTCAGCTACCGACAACACTCCCAATTCCATTCCTGGCGCGATTTTTGCCGGCGGCTTCGCGTTAGTCGGCTTGCTCATGATCGTTGGCGCCATTTACGGCTGGCAAAAGCTGAAGCAAGAAGCTGAATTGAAGGATCAGCACCCAGATGCGCCGTGGTTCTGGCGTCAGGATTGGACCCAAAGCCGCAGCGACGGCCAGAACCGAAATCGCGCCGTTATCTTGTGGATCTCCACCATCGTCGTAAGCTGCCTCACGCTGCCTTGGGTCTCAGTTGGACTGAATTCTCCCAAACGCAATTCTCCCCCGCCGCTCTTCTTTGTTGTGTTGGCTTCGTTCTCATTGATTCTGGCGATCAGTGCGATTCGCGCCACCATTCGCCGCCAGCGCTTTGGCAAGACCTATTTCCAATTCGACTCTCTCCCGATTTCTCCTGGCAAGAAGCTGACTGGGCGAATAGAAGTTCACCTCGCCGCAGATGCGCAACATGGCATTGATCTTCGGCTCTCGTGCATCCGCCGCATCACCACAGGCTCGGGAAAAGAGCAGAGCACGCATGACGAAGTCCTCTGGGAAGGACAACAGAACATTGCGTCAGCCATGCTGGCGTCCGGACCGCTGGGAAATTCTGTGCCGGTCGCTTTTGATGTTCCCGTGGATGCTTATGAAAGCAACTACGACAATCAACGAGACAAGGTTCTCTGGCTTCTCCACGCGAAAGCCGATGTACCCGGCATCGATTTCGCAGAAGACTACGAGCTGCCCGTTTTTAGGACGGTACCGCTGGCACAACCGCCGTCGCTAACAAATTCCTCTACTGCGTTCGCCACGCAAGTTGGAAATGCTTCTGCTGCGGCTCCCGCGCTGCAATCCGAGAGCGAGCCGATTGAGACACCGGCGAAGACCACAGCAGTAATCTCGACTGACTGGAGCGGCACGCAGTTTTACTTTCCGCCTCTCCGAAATCCGCTGCAGACCCTGATGCTTTTCGGATTCACTGCAGCATGGACCGGAGCGGTGTATTTGTTACATCGTTCCAATGCGCCGCTTTTCTTCGCGATTGTGTTTGGAGCGACCGATTTACTCCTGATCGTCGCGGTTTTGTATTCGCTCTTCCCGAGTACTCGCCTTGAGTTGTCTAATGACAATCTCCTTGTGCGAAAGTCATTTCTTGGAATTCTACGCGTCAGTTCGACTCCATTCTCGGAAGTCGCGCTAATCCATCCTGTAGCAAGCATGCAGTCTGGGACGAAGAGCTGGTACTCCCTTCGGCTGACAACCAAAGCAGGCCGCAAGCTGAACCTGGTCGATGGCATCGCCGACCGTCAGGAGGCGCGCTGGCTCGTATCTCAGCTCGAGACCTTGGCGGGCCTGAAGCAAGACACGCGGGTCGAATTCAACGATTTCTATGGACCACCGCCTCAGCGCGGTGTAACACCAGCGCCAAATGCGCTTCCGGCCCGGCGAGGATCGGCATGGATTGCAGTTGTCATCTTCGCCGCCTGGCTTGGTTTCATCGTGAGCAGGCTCGTACTACCGATCTCGCGTGCGACGCACGCTTCCACCAGCGTCCGCCCTAAAAC
>DATLKS010000398.1:0-9685 GCA_035538255.1 Terriglobales bacterium | reverse complement strand
CGTTGTCGAATCGTAGTTAATGTCCCAGGAAAGGCGGCCTTTTCTATGACAGAGTGTAACCAGAATGAGTTCCCATTTGCACCACATTTTTCGCGGCTGGTGAGCGCTCGCTTTAGCGATCGGCAGTTGAGCACGGAGGGGGGAGCGTTGCTGCTGCGCCAGACGGATCGGAAGATCGGATTGCTGGCGCGCGTGACGAGGTGCTTCTCCGATCATCGCCATCCGGTGTGGATTGTGCACGAGCTCAGCGAATTATTGGCACAACGCATCTATGGCCTGGCTCTGGGCTACGAAGATCTGAACGATCACGAAGAGCTGCGTCGCGATCCGCTGCTGGCGGTGCTAACAGGCAAGCGCAGGCTGCAAGAGCCGCTGGCGGGCAAGAGCACTTTGAACCGCCTGGAACTGAGCCCATCAGGCTCGCCGCTCAATAATCGCTATCACAAGATCACCTACTCGACCGAAGCTCTGGACCGAGTGTTGGTAGATATCTTTTTAGAAGCGTATGCGAAGGCTCCGCGGCAGATCGTGCTCGATCTGGATGTCACCGACACGCCGCTGTATGGCCAGCAGGAAAATCGCTTTTTCCACGGCTATTACAACGAGTACTGCTATCTGCCGCTGTATATCTTCTGTGGCGATCACCTGCTGTGCGCCCGACAACGAGCCTCCAACCAGGATGCCAGTGCCGGCAGCCGGGAGGAGGTGGAGCGAATCGTCGAACAGATCCGCCGTCGCTGGCCCAAGGTGGGCATTATCTTGCGTGCCGATTCGGGCTTCTGTCGCGAAGAGCTGATGGCTTGGTGCGAGAACCACGGTGTCGACTATGTGTTTGGCTTGGCCCGTAACCAGCGGCTGCAACGTACGATTGTGGATGCGATGCAGGAAGCAAAACAGGAACACCAGAGAACGGGCCAGGCGGCGCGGGTGTTTGCAGAGTTCTCCTATCGCACGCGCAAGAGCTGGAGCCGCTCCCGGCGAGTGGTGGCCAAAGCTGAGTATCTGGAAAAAGGCGAGAACCCGCGATTCGTGGTGACCTCGTTGCCGTCGGAGTCCTGGCAAGCCGCTGCCCTTTATGAGAAGACCTATTGTGGTCGGGGCGAGATGGAAAATCGCATCAAGGAACAGTTGAGTCTGTTTGCCGACCGCATGAGCACGGAATCGCTGCGTGCCAAGCAGTTGCGCCTGTACTTCTCCTCGCTGGCCTACGTACTGATACACGCGCTACGGCGCCTAGCCTTGCCAGGCACGGAATGGGCTCAAGCGCAGGTGCATACCATTCGCCTGCGACTGCTGAAGATCGCTGCCGAGGTGCGAGTGAGTGCACGTCGGGTGTGGGTGAGTTACTCGAATGCGTATCCCTGGAAAAATATTTTCGCCGCTGCTTGGCTGGCACTACGCTGTTGACCCACCTACCCGGCAGAAACCCCCAACTTAAATTTGTCATCTACCAGGGAGAGGTGTTCCCTAAATAGGAACCTCTGCTTTGATGCGACTCAAAAATAGAGTTACGAAGGCTGAATTCCGCAGTTGGGTCACGATTGGAAGGCCAAAAGCAGCCGCTCTAGACCGCGCCTGCTCCCATAACGATCACGCGTGAGAAGTTGCGGCTAAAGGGTCTCAGTTTCCGAGGCGGTCGTGAACCGCCAACGGCAATGCGAACGATCGCGACCGGAATAGAGCAACAGGCAATACTACTGCCGGAATGTGGCTACCACGGCGGTCCAATTGGCAGCCCCGTTCAGAGTAAAGCTTCCGGCATACTGGCCGGTGGTAGTAACGATCGCGTGTTCGTTGGCGCCACGCGAGTGATTCGGAGGAGCGTCCTGCTGCAGCAGTGCGTAGCCACTTGTGGCAGCCACCGTTTGCGTGCTGCTGGCCGGCAATCCCAAGCCCGCAAAGACCAGTTCTTGTGCCGAGGCCGTAGTGGCAGTTGGACCGCTTGAGGCTGTTGAACTGGAACCTTGGGCATGGGCGGTAGCATCGAGAGGCGAACTCGGGTTCAAGCCGCTGTACTCGTAAATCGCGAGCCACGGATGTCCGTTAAGGCTGGAGAAGGAAGCAGTCACGGTATTTGCTCCGCCAGCGATATTTTTCGCGTAGAAAATGTGGGTCTGGTGGCCGTCCGCAGATTGTGCTTGAGAGACGGCGTCGATATAGGTGTTGCCCAGCGAGTCTGTGACCTGAACCGTTTGCGATGTCGTGGACATACGCACGAAGGCGACGATCAGATTTCCCGCCGAGTTCTGATTCGGGAAGGCCTGCGACACCGATGAGACGCTGCTGCCATCGATAGCCGCCGATTGCACAAGGCTGATGGGGGGAGTCGAAGATTGAACCACCTGCAGAGTGAGCGCCTGCGTAGCAGTACTCCCGTTCGCGTCCTTCACTTGGATGGTGAAGCTGTAGCTTCCGGCATTGCTCGGAATTCCGGCGATGCTGCCGCTGGAGCTGAGGCTCAGGCCCGGCGGGAAATTTCCGCTTTCTGTCCAGGAATACGGCGTAGCTCCTCCACTGGCGCTCACTACGGCGCTGTACGAGGAACCCTGAGTTGCCTGGGGCAATGACGTGGTGGCGACAGTCAGAGGTGGCGAACCGGATCCAGCAGCCATGAAAGTCGCAACCACGGCGCTCCAATTCGTTGCACTGCTCAAACTGAAACTACCCGAGTATGTTCCAATCCCGGTGACGATCGCGTCTTCCGTAGCGGCGCGCGAACCGACCGCATTGGGCTGTTGCAATTCCATTACCGCGCTCCCTCCTGCGGTGACGCTTACCGAGGAACTGGAAGGCAGGCCGAGTCCGGTGAAGACCAATTCGTGCGCGGCGTGTGTTTGCGCGGTGTTTCCTGTGAATGGAGAAGCGTTGCTTCCCTCCGCGCTAGCGCTGACATCCAGCGCATTCATAGAGCTGAGGCCCGAATATTCGCAGATGGCCAGCCATGGGTGGTTGTTTGTGCCGGAAAAACTCGCGGTTACGGAGTTAGGGCCAGCGAGAATGTTGGCGGCGTAAAAAATATGAATCTGATGTCCATCGCTGCTTTGGGTCTGCTGCCCTGCGTCAACATAATTGTTCCCGCGGCTGTCGGTAACGCTCACGCTCTGCCAGGTTGTGGAAGCTCTGACGAAAGCAATGATGGCGTTGCCCCCGGTGTTCGCATTTGGGAACGAGACGGACAGCGACGGGACTCCGCTTGCTTGCGCTGAGGCTTTCTGCACCAGGCTCAGGCTGGTTCCGCTCCCCTGAACTACAGCCGACTGCTGCGAAGTCGCAGCCGTCGAGCCAGACGAGTTTGACGCAGTTACAATGCTGCGCAGGGTGGAGCTAACGTCGCCGTTCGAAAGCAAGTAGGTACTCGAGGTTGCCCCGGCAATACCGGAGCAGTTCGCCCCGTTTGCGTCGCAACGCTCCCACTGGTACCCGAAGCTCGTGGGATTGCCCGACCAAGTGCCATTACTACTGGTAAGTTGTTGCCCAACGACAGTCGTTCCCGAAATGGAAGGCATCCCAGTGTTGACCGGCGATGCATTTGCGCAGCCTGAAATGGCCTTACATATATCGAGCCTGCCGCCCGTCTGAGTGACCGAAGTGAAAGCCGGAAGGACATCCACCGAGCCTAATAGCGTAGAGCGCAGGGCAGAGGCTGACTGATAGCCCGTGGACAACACCAGGGCGGCCGCCCCCGAGACTTCGGCAGCCGACATGGAACATCCGCTGATGAAGCCATAGGTTCCGTTCCGCAGAGTCGAATAAATGTTGACACCCGGGGCAGCGAGCTGGACAGTCTGCCGGCCATAGTTACTCGAAGACCACAGCCCGTCGTTCTGATCGCTGGCTGCGGCGCAGATCTGATTGGGGCGATCATAAACGCATGGATACCGCGGAGTGGTGTCGTTGTCCTGGGCGGTATTTCCCGCAGCAGTGACGAAGAGAATATCGTTGGTTCCAAGCGCATCGATTTCATCTGACAGAGCTTGGGAACTTGCCGTTCCGACCCAGGTTTGAGAGTCGTTGACAATCCGGAGGTTTACTCCCGCCTGCTTGGCTCGGATCAACCAGTCGAGTGCGCTGATCAGATCGCTGGTGTAGCCGTAGCCATTCGCATCCACCCACTTCACACCGAGCAACGTCGTCTGCCAGTTTACTCCGGTCACCCCTATGGAATTGTTGCCTGCGGCTCCAATGATTCCCGCAACATGAGTTCCGTGTCCGTTGTACGCGGTATCGTCGTCCATAGGGTCGCAGGCGCCGGTGAGCACGTTATAACCGTGAGTCCCGGCCGCACATCCGTTGATCCCTCCGGGATTCGACCAAATATTAGCCGCCAAGTCAGGATGGTTATAGTCGATTCCGGTATCAGCTATACCGACGACAATGGAGCGCGTACCTGTGGTGATATTCCAAGCTTTGGTTGCCGACTCATCCGCACCGGCGGTTCCAGCACTGCCGTTGACCTGCTGCCCAGTATTCAACAGTGGCCATTGCTCAGGAAAGAACGGATCCCCGGGGGTGGCATTCAGGCTATGCCTAAAATCGAGCTCGGCGTAGCGTACCGCAGGAATCTTACGCAACACATCAATGGTCTGCTGCAGGCGTCCTGCAGGCACGCTCAGAACGTGCACGCCCTGCCCAATCACACGCTGTTCCCGCGCTCCGGCAATGGTCAGAATGCGGTCTTGTTCCTGCCTGC
This sequence comes from Terriglobales bacterium, assembly GCA_035538255.1. Lineage (GTDB taxonomy): Bacteria > Acidobacteriota > Terriglobia > Terriglobales > Acidobacteriaceae > Gp1-AA112. Next base: position 4,995 of record DATLKS010000398.1, on the reverse strand, counting down.
CGACTCCACTGTTGAAACCCACAAGCACGGTGTCATTACGGAATGTGAGCTTAACATTTCCCTCCGGCGAACGTTGTGCCGCAATAGTTGAAGCAGCCAGGCACAGAACCGCTATTCGGAACACTCGATTCACAGAATGATCTCCAGCACAGTCACGTAACAGACTTGAATCATCGCCCAACGCTGTGGCTGAATTGCGAATCAAGTCCAGCGGCACGAGTATCAGCGTGATAGATGTGTGAGTAGATGAAACCGTTGTCACACCGTGGGCAGCTATCGCCTTTGGCACGGTTACAGACGGGCTGAAAAAGTCTTCGCGCTTGTGATTACAGTGCGTTTGATTGCGGCGGCATGGCTTTCAGCGAAGCCAATGTGAACAGGGAGGGAGGCTCGGTCCTAACTCTTCATCCGACCGGCGAATACCAACCCCAGGCCAACGACGATCAATGCTGCGCATATAGCGGGAGAGGCCTTTTCTTCAGAGCGAGTTTCAACTCCTAACGACACGTCGCCGGCTCTGATGCCATGCTTTTCTTTGTGAGGAATAGGAACGAAGAGCAGAACTATACCTACTATCAGCACTGCAACACCAAACCAAGAAAAGGCTTTCATTCAGAAGCTCCAATGGTTGCAATCGCCCGAAGATCATACAGCTTTGCGTGTCTGAATGCAGCGAATGGACCAACCACTGACGATGAGCTTTGAATTCCTTTTATTGCGACGCCATGTCCTTGCTCTTGATTGGCGCAACGCGTTGCAGATTTGTGTGCTGCAAATTGGGCTGGCGCACGGCGTCAGTCCCGTTCCCGTGCGCACGTTTCGTCTGATAGGGAACATCTAGATTCGGGCAGTCGGTCACGTATTGCAGTTGTGGATTCTCGCCATCACTGAAAACGTAAGCGGTAATCGACAGACAACCGGACTTACACTCCCCGTCGGAACGACAGTTCCGACGTGGAATGATGATGCCTTCGTCCGGTCCTGGCTGGTTCGGACGGGGCTTAATTACAAAACTGTTTTCGTTGTTGCTTCTACCGAAGACTTGGCTGTTGGTAGGCGCTGAAGTTTGCTTGGCGGCACCAGGATCGGCCGCTTGCATCGATGTGGTACTGGCCAGAACTAACACGATTGGCAGCAACATACGTTGGCACCTCCTGACCGCTGAATATTTTAGCTCCGAAGCGAGGGAACAGTGTAATGTCGAAGATGGATCGTATAACCAGCCGCCACTCTCCTCCGGCTACAGCGATTCACTCGGGCAGCTTCATCTCTCCATTCATCTCGAAGCTGCCGCTCACCGTGTTGGCTCCGGAGCCTGGCTGACCACCGCCGATTGAGACGTTATATTTACCGGCAGCGATCATTGGATCGCCGGCTTCCGAAACCATGCTCAGGTCGCGCTGCCCGAGGTTGAACTCGACGGTTTTGCTTTGGCCCGGATCCAAACGGACGCGCTCAAATCCACGCAGTGCTTTGAGTGGCGCTCCGTTCACTTTTGGGAAACCGAGATAAAGCTGTACGACCTCATCGCCTGCGACTTTCCCGGTGTTTCTGAGTGTGACTTCTGCGTGCACCGGCTCACCGGCTTTCACCGGAGCTGAGGGAAGCTTGAGGTTGCTGTAAGCGAATTGCGTGTAGCTCAGTCCAAATCCGAAGGGATATAAAGGGGTGCCCTCGAAATAGCGATAGGTTCTGCCCTTCATGGCGTAGTCTTCGAATGGCGGGAGCTGGCTGACGTCTTTATAGAAGGTCACCGGCAGCCGACCCGCAGGATTATTCTTTCCGCTCAGCGTTTCTGCTATCGCAGCGCCGCCTTCTTCGCCGGAGTACCAGGCTTCGAGGATCGTATTCGCGTGCTCGTTCGCCCAGTTCACGCTCAATGCGCTGCCGTTCATGAGGACTACGACCAGCGGCTTGCCTGCGGCGGCCACAGCCTCCAGCAGATCTTGTTCCGGTCTGGGAAGATCGAGGCTGGTGCGATCGCCGCCTTTAAAGCCTTCCTCGCTCACCGGCATCTCTTCGCCTTCCAGCTCGCTGGTGATGCCCACCACTGCCACAACCACATCGGCGTTTCGGGCCGCGGCAACTGCTTCAGGAGAAGGCGTGCGGTCGTATTTCGACCAGATTAGCTGCATTTGCATCGGGCCACGCTGAGTTATCCCGTATCGGACTTTAATCGCGACCTTCTTGCCCTGCTCCAGATGAATGCGTCCCACTTTGGATTGCGAACCAGCGCCGCTCATCATGAATTCTTGTGCTAGCGGTTTGTCATCGACGGACGCCGAGGCAAAGCGGCCCTCGGCTCTTACGCCGAGGTTGTAGTCGCCGGTTTGCGGCGGCGTAAGAAATCCGCTCCACTCAATGAACAGGGGGAACTTTCCCGAAGCTTCGGACGGAATGTCTTCTGGCTTCAAATCGATGTTCGCGCTTTGTCCGCTCGCAAGCGGGACCTGCTTGCCGAGAAATAGCTCTCCGGTTGCGAAGTCCATCTTAACTCCGGACTTGCCATCAGGCGTGGTGAGCAGCGATGCCGGAACCGGCTCTCCTTCATTGCGCAGAAACTGTGTTCCCGGTACAAAAGTGATCTGTGCATCGGGAAACTCCGCTTTCAGTCCTTCCAGCACTGACACTGTATGCGTGGGAATACCGTTGTAGTTCCCGAGCAGAACTTTGGTTTGATCCGCCAGTGGACCGACGACGGCGATTTTGATTCCGCTCTTCTTCAGCGGCAGAGTGCCATCGTTCTTGAGCAGCACCATCGATTCGTTCGCCAGTTTGTGTGCCAAAGCGCGATGCTCCGCGCTGTCGAGCTCTTTCTCGTCAATCTTTGAGTACGGCACCATCTCCGGAGGATCGAACATACCCAGCTTCATGCGCGCCGTGAACAGCCGGCGTAGAGCCGTGTCAATTTCACTTTCTTTCAGTATCCCTTGCTTGTAGGCGTCGAGGTACGGCTTGTAATCGTGATCGTCCGTGACTTTAGCAACGAAATCTATGCACTCGTTGTCCATACCGCGCTGGATGGCTAGCGCGGAGGCCTCCGCCTGCGTCTTGGTGAAGTGATGATCCTGGAATATGTTCACCACCGCTCCGCAATCCGAGACAACGTATCCTTGAAAATTCCACTTGCCGCGCAGTTGATCCTGTAGCAGGAACTGGTTCACGCACGCGGGCTGCCCGTTGATGCTGTTGTAGGCGCACATTACCGAGCCTGCCTTGGCTTCAGTGACCGTCGCCCGAAACGCGGGTAGATAAGTATCCAGTTCATCGTGCTTGCTGACCGTGACATCGGCGGTGTGCCGCGTAGGCTCCGGCCCGCTGTGCACTGCGAAATGCTTAGGAGTCGAAATCACACGATAGTACTTGGGATCGTCCCCCTGCATGCCGGTCACGAAAGCCACTCCCATTCGTCCGGTGAGAAATGGATCCTCACCGTAAGTTTCCTGGCCGCGTCCCCAGCGCGGGTCGCGAAAGACGTTGATGTTCGGCGCCCAGAAATCCAGTCCTTCGAAAATATTGCTGTGACCTGCGCGCACGGCCTGGACGTGTTTGATTCTCCCTTCGACGCCAATGGCAATTGCCATTTCGTGAATCATCTTTGCGTCGAATGTTGCCGCCAGTCCGATGGGCTCAGGATATTCAGTCGTTCCGTTGAGCAGGACGCCGTGAAGGCTCTCGCTCCACCAGTCGTACGCGGGAATTCCCAATCGCGGAACGGCTCGCGACTGATTCACCAGCTGCGTAACCTTTTCTTCGATCGTCATTTGCTTGAGGAGCGAGTCCACACGCTGATCGATAGATAGTGACGGATCCATGTAGGGCAGTTTCGACGTGTCCTGCGGCGCCGCTGCGTTCTGTTGTGCCTGGACAACTCCATACATCAGTAAATTTGCGGCGACCAGCAAATAGAGAGTTTTCATGCAACCGCGTTTGCAATGTATGTTCATATTCATGCGTGAAAAGGAACTGATGAAGAAGCGAAGCCGGGAGATTTTAACCTTCTACTCTGTCCCTAGCAAGCAGAATGCTATGAACTAAAACGTTCTAGGCACGACTCGGCCGAACAAGCGGCTTCATCTTTTGCCGTGCGATGATAAGAGACTCGAAAAAGGGTGTTCTTATAGGCGGAGTTTTCGAAGTTGGGACGACGGCTTTGTAGACCTTACGGCATGCTTCCGCGGCTATGGCTTTTGTCGAACGAGATCGAGGTTTTCAGCAGTTTGCTTAGTTCGGATTCGGTGTCGCTCTCGAGCAGCCAGATTACCCAGTACTGCTGCACGCTGGTCAGCACGAATAATCTGTGAATCTTGCGCCGCAGGGCAGTGCCCGCCATGGGAGTTGAGGCTGAGCTTGGGATCTGGAAGAAAATGTGTCCGCCGATCTGCGCGGCTCGTACCGTGGTTGCTGATCTGCCCATGAGCGGACTTCCGGAGAACGCTCGGATCAAAGCAGAGCCGAAAACTTCCAATGTGGGCGAATCGCCGACTGAATCGGGATATTTCTGATCGGGCGCATAGCACGTGGGGTCTGCCGCGAGAATGGTGATGCGGTTAGTGAATGCCTGATCGCTGCTGCCGGACGTATTCTCGATGGCTGAAGCCAGGACGCGAATGCACTGAGGAGAAAACTCCTGCGGTTGCGCGCTGGCCAAGACTGCGGGCTTGCCACTCCTGCCTTCGTTCTCGCCCGGATTTCCCAACGCGATTCGCCACCCGGCAGGAAATGAATAGGAAAATCCAAGAGGAGAATTGATATACGTAGTTCCCGCGAGTGTGCCCGTATCAAGTCTCGGCAGGTCGAGCTCCGGCGCGTTCGTGAGCCACCATCGCGCGGCATTCGTCAGATAAGGCTGGCTGTCGGCTGCAAGTTCCTGGTTCACATTTGCGGGATCGAAGAACTTGGCGGCCTCAATGTTTTGGCAAATCTCTTCTTTCGGTTTCCCATTATAGGAATATATGGAGAATTGCAGCACAAATCCACGTATCGCAGTGGCAT
>DATLKS010000397.1:0-1890 GCA_035538255.1 Terriglobales bacterium | reverse complement strand
TCGAGAGCTGATTCGCTCTTATGCGATCAAGAAAGCCGTACATGGGCAGGCCTGGAGGAGGAGTAATATCGGTTTTGGCGACACCGGCCCTAAAAGTAGCAGCCTGAGGGCTGATAGCGCCGGCAAGGAGAAGTAAGCCAGTTCCTCCGGCACGACACAAAGTTCGGAGAGAGCCTTTAATTCGTGTCCTAAATTCGACCCGGTATCGCATGGTGCCGCCGTTCAATTCTCGAACTTGTCCTGAGTTCCCTCACTTCAGAAGATCCTCTGGAAGCTCGTGCAGACGACCGAGCATCTGGTTAATTCTGATAACACCGGCATCTACCATTCGGTCCCCGGCGCCAATCTCGACCCAGGTGGCCGGATTGGTGGCTCCGTAACCACCCAGAGTCGCGCTGCGCGTAGCGGGGAAGTAACCGCTGTAGCCATTCGCGTAACCGATCAAGAATGCATCGGGTACTGGACACCGCTGGCGCCAGGTGATTTGATATTCCACGAATGGCTCGCCCGGCATGGAAAGGAGCGCAATCTTGCGATTAATGAGCACAGTTGTCACCGGCAGGCGAATTTCCTCTAATCTCGGCGTAAACGGCTCGGATCCGCGGGAACCAAAAACCGCAGTCATTGCTTCACGCCATTTGTCAGGATTCCAACGCAGACGAGCGCTCAGAACATCCTCCGCAAACTGCAACTCGGGCTGGGCATCAGCGTGGGTGTGAATCTCCTTTGCGATCCGCATAGCCTCGTGGCCCAGGATATGTCCAGTACGATCGCGCATTCCGATTGCATCCTGCTCAATCGGCGTCACTGCGTAATAGGGATTTATATCGCCCGCTGCGCCTTGCAAAAAGAAACAGAGAGGCTTTTCTTCGAATGCATCTTCCACAGTTCGGGCCATGACTGCTGGGAAATCCGCGGAGTAGTGAAGGTTATCGCTACCAAAGACCACGGGATGACAGGCGTAGTCCACAATAATTGCTAGTGGCCTCCCGTCGGTGCTGTCCACACGCAAGACCGAGACGGTTCCGTCTACCGGCGCGGTCGGAACCTGAGTGACATTGCGCTCGAACCAACTCACGCTTCCATTCCAGTTGACGCGAAGACGGTTATGACCAATGAACGCGCTCCCGTATCCGGCGCCGATCTGAGCGCTCCTAAGGTGTTTGCAGGCCTCGGCAATGGTACTTGCGATTTTCTCAAGCGCCGCAGTTTCCCATGCCGGTGGACCGCCGGAATATTCGTCCCGTATTTCAGGGCCAGAATGTGTATGAGTAGCGGTAACAATCAGGAACGAGACATCATTGCGGGTCGCGTTTCGCAGCTGCTCGAGCGATGCCGGGCCAAATGATCGGCCGAGGTCAATACTCACCAGTGCGAACTTTTGCCCGCCTGCTTCGAGCACCAGCACACGCGCATATAGCGGGTCGAGAGTGCCCGTCGCAGGGCTGTCTCGATCGCTGTAACCCCACAAGCGAATACCTGGCGGAGGAGTGATGTCGACCTTCCCCACTGCGGCCTGAAGGGTCGCCCCCCAACCGGCTACGCTGCCGAGCAGTAAAGTCAGAACCACTGCCAAGGCACCCTTCAAGCGGGGACAAATGCGCGTCATCGGTGCGGTCGTCGAGTCTGCGGCAAACACCGCTCGGCTTTGACTAGCCGTGGATCGAATGCGGCACATAATTCATTTCTGACGTAACTGGACGGACGCGACTCTGGCTAAGGGCGCCCTTTATAACGCGAAGTTTTGCGGATTGTCAAGCACTATCGCGACAGCGGGAGCTGGTCGCGGATCCCCGAGAAACAGCCCAGGTAATTTCATTTTTGAATAAATGTCGCTATAATTCGCCGCCAAGACCCATCTTGAAAGTCGCGACTGGGTCGAAGGCCTTG